>JAJYAH010000828.1 GCA_021779635.1 Pseudomonadota bacterium
CAGCGGCCTCGCCGGCCGGCCGGCGCAGCGCCGCCTCCAGCCGTTGCGCCATCTCGGCGAGATTTTGGTCCGCGGTCGACAGCGACGGCGAGGGGATCGGCGGCGGGGCGGCGACCGGGCGCTCCGGCGCGCGAGGAGGAGGCGGAGGAGGCGCTTTCGGCGCTTCGCTCGCCCGCGGCGGCCGCGGGATTATCGGTTCGTTGCGCGACGTTACCCGGGACGGCATCGGTTCGCCGCGGAGTTCTGGGCGCGGTTCCGGACGGCCGCCGAGCGGTTCCGGCGTGAAGCCTGTCAAAGGATCGCTGCGCTCGCTACGGTCGCTGCGCCGTTCCGGCAGTGCCGGCGGCATCGGGCGTCGCACTTCGTCGACAAAAGAGGGCCGGGCCGGGCGCGGCGGCGGCTCGGGCATCTGCGGTTCGGCCTGATCGAAGATATCGGGCCGCACCGAATCGCCATCGGTCCAGTTGCCGGCATCAGGCAGCGGCGCAATTCGTGGCGGCAGTTCAGCGCCACCGACGGTGGCCCGCGACGCCATCTGATCGCGTCCCGGCATGGCGCGCACGATATTGGGTTCCACGACGATATCGGTCGGACCGCCGATCATCAGCAGATGTTCGATGTTGTCGCGCCGCACCAGCACCAGCCGCCGGCGACCGTCCACGGCCGCGGCATCGATCACGGCCAGCCGCGGCATCCGCCCCCGATTGGTACTGGCACCGAGGCGATTACCGGCGAATCGGCGAACCAGCCAGGCCGCGACGCCGATCAGCGCCAGAACGGCCACGAATGCGAAGAAAAATGTGACTGCCTGCATGCTTAGTCCCCGGCAAATAGCGTCTCTTTAGGCTTCGGCTTGGTCGAACGCGGATCGGAATCGATACAACGGATGCCGAACAAAGCCCGAGATTGGCCCAATCTCTTAATTCCCCGCGGCAATAGTTGCCGCCCAGCTTCTTAATAACCCATGAATCGCCTGAGCCAAAACGACTTCTGAAAGCCACAACTTCAAAGACTTGAATGGTTAACGCAGCTTTCGTGGCGAAAATGGCGCCTGATCAAAGTTCCGGCGATCCGTGACGGGGCATCGTCCGCTGATCGCTGTGGTTCTTAACCGGCTGTTAACCATACAGGCGGCAAATTCTGCCCACCTCAGCGGCGACGCGCGCCATGAGGCGAGGGGAGCGGTCCGATGTCCATAAGCGATATTCCGGGGATGGCGGTGCTGCGGACCAGGATGCAGTGGCACCAGGAGCGCCAGCGCGTGCTGGCTGAGAATGTCGCCAATTCCGACACGCCCAATTTCAAGCCGCGTGATCTGGTCGAACCGAAATTCGACGGCACCGGCGCAACAGGATCGATCGGATCGCTGGCGATGATGCGCACCAGCGGCAATCATATCGCCCCGTCGGGCGGCGTCGAAAGCTTCGAGCAAGACGGCAAGGTCGGGTTCGAGACGCGGCCCGCCGGCAATGCCGTCAATCTCGAAGACCAGATGCTCAAGGTTTCAGCCAATCAGATGGACTATGCAGCCGTGACCTCGCTCTACACCCGCAGTCTGCATCTTCTGAAGACCGCGATCGGCAAGGCCTGAGGCCGGATAGGGCCGGGGAGGGGACAATATGGCAGATCGTCAGGTTATCGCGGATTTCGCCAGATCGATGGGGATCGCGACATCGGGCCTGCGCGCGCAGGCAGGACGGATGCGCGTGATCTCGGAAAATATCGCCAACGCGGATTCCACCGCGCAGACCGCCGGCGGCGATCCCTATCGCCGCAAGGTGCCGAGCTTTACCTCCGAACTCGATCGCGCGCTGGACGCGAAGGTGGTTGGGATCGGCAAGGTGCGGCCCGATACCACGGCGTTCCGCGTCAAGCACGAGCCCGGCAATCCGGCAGCGGATGCGTCAGGCAACGTCAAATATCCCAACGTCAATCCGCTGATCGAAATGACCGACATGCGTGATGCGCAGCGGTCCTACGAGGCCAACCTCAACATCATCAGCGCCACGCGCCGGATGATCGCGCTCACGCTCAACATCATCAAGTCCTGAACGGGAAACCTGAACCATGGCTTCACCCACCGTCGCCGCAAATGCCTATGCCAGCATCGGCCGCATCCTGGATCCCGGCGTGGCCGGCAAGGCATCCGACGCGGGCGGGCCCTCGTTCGGCGACCTGCTCAAGGACGCCATCGGCGACGTCGTCGACGGCGGCCGAAAGGCCGACTCGCAAACCAACGCGATGGCCGCGGGCAAGGCCAATGTCATGGACGTGGTGACGGCGGTGGCCGAGACCGACGTCAAGGTATCGACGCTGGTATCGGTGCGCGACAAGGTCATCGCGGCCTATGAAGACATCATGAAAATGGCGATCTGAACAATCCTCATCCTGAGGAGGCGCGTTCGCGCCGTCTCGAAGGATGAGGGGCCTGAATTTCATGGTCGAAACGCGCGCAATGCGCGCTCCTCACCATGAGGGGAAATGGGGATATCAATGACCGGTGCTGAAACCCTCGATGTGGCGCGCGATGCGATCTGGACCATCGTCGTGGTGTCGTCGCCGCTGATGATCGTCGGTCTTGTCGTCGGCGTGGTGGTGTCGCTGTTCCAGGCGCTCACGCAGATCCAGGAGCAGACATTGGTGTTCGTGCCGAAAATCCTGGCGATTTTCGTCACCCTGCTGCTGGCGCTGCCGTTCATGGCGGACGCGCTGCACAGTCACATGATGCGGATATCGTCGCGAATCATAGGTGGTTAAGGCACAGTGCAAAGACCATGCATGCCGACATCTCACTGCTGCCCGCGCTCGCCGCCACCTTCATGCTGGTATTCGCCCGCATCGGCGCGATGGTGATGCTGTTGCCGGGATTGGGTGAGTCCAACATTCCGGTTCGTATCAAGCTTGCGATCGCGTTGCTGCTGACGCTGATCATCCTGCCGCTGCATCGCACCGACTACCACGTCAACACGGATGCGCTGACGGCGCTGCTGGTGCTGATGGTGCATGAAATCCTGATCGGCATTGTGCTCGGCGCCACCGCGCGGGTGACATTGGCGGCGCTGCAGGTTGCGGGGTCGGTGATTGCCCAGCAAATGGGGCTCGGCTTCGTCACTGCGGTCGATCCGACCCAGGGCCAGCAGGGACTGTTGATCGGCAACTTCCTCACCTTGCTCGGCCTGACGCTATTGTTTGCGACCGACAGCCACTATCTCGTGATCGCCGCGCTGAATGAGAGCTACGCGGTGTTTTCACCGGGCGAGATGTTGCCGACCGGCGACGTCGCGGCCCTCGCCACCCGCGCCTTCGCCGCCGCATTCCGGATCGGCATGCAATTGTCGGCGCCGTTCCTGGTGTTCGGTCTGGTTTTCAACATCGGGCTTGGCGTCCTGGCGCGGCTGATGCCGCAGATGCAGGTCTATTTCGTCGGCGTGCCGCTGATTATTCTCGC
>JAJYAH010000089.1 GCA_021779635.1 Pseudomonadota bacterium
CACGCTGGCGATAGGTTTCGGCTAATTTTGAGGGATGAGTGATTCGCTCGAGCGGCTCTATCTGGCGGTGATCGCGGCCAAGGATCTCAATCCGGCAACGTCGCGAACCGCGCGGCTGTTTCAGCGCGGCCCGGCCAAGATGGCCAAGAAACTGGCCGAAGAAGCCATCGAGGTCGTGATCGACGCCGTCAGCGGCGATTCCGACGCCGTGGTCCGCGAGAGCGCCGACCTGCTCTATAATCTCACCGTGTTGTGGGCGTCAGCCGGTGTGCAGCCCGAGGATGTCTGGCGCGAAATGGACCGGCGCGAGCATATGCTCGGAATTGCCGAGAAGCTGCCGAAATCCGCCGTAAAAATGTCCAAGGAGATGCACAAGGCGGCGCAGCCCCGGATCGGACGGCGACCAATTGTCGCGCTTGCGAGCCGCAATTTGCACAAGCGCGGCTAAGGCTTCCCGGATTTTTTCAAATTCCCGCGAATTCCCGGCATGGACAAATCCGCCCCATGGTGGTTCATCGCGCCATGCTGAGACGAATTTACGACTGGTGTATCGACGCCGCGCACAAGCCATATGCGCTCTGGATTCTGGGAGCCGTGGCGTTCGCGGAGAGCTCGTTCTTCCCGGTGCCGCCCGATGTGATGTTGCTTCCGATGTCGGTGGCCCGGCCGCGTCGCGCATGGCTGTTTGCCACGGTATGCACGGTTGCATCGGTGGCGGGCGGAGTGCTCGGTTATGCCATCGGTGCGCTGCTCTACGACTCAGTTGGGCAATGGCTGATCAACCTGTACGGCCTTGGCAGCAAGGTCGAAACATTCCGTGAGTCCTATGCCCAATGGGGTGCGGTGATCATCATCGGCAAGGGCCTGACGCCGATCCCCTACAAGCTCGTGACCATCACTTCGGGTTTTGCAGGGTACAATATCTGGTTGTTCATTCTCTGCTCGATGATCGGTCGCGGGATGCGCTTTTTCATCGGTGCAATCCTCTTCAACCGCTATGGAGACGTTATCCGCGCCGAACTCGAGAAGCGTCTCGGACTCTGGGTTTCGCTGGGTGCCGCACTGCTGCTGTTCGGCTTTATCGTCGCCTATAGAATGCTTTGAACCTGCCCGTGAATTACCTTGCCGGTTCGCAGCCTCAGGTTACGCTTGATGCCATGTCTGATGATGCCATGTCTGACCGATCCGGCAACCTCTTCGCGCGTTCCAGGATGCGGGTCGCGGCTCTGGGCGCGGCGATGTTGATGCTGGCGATGGATGTGGCCTGGCCGCAAGCGGCTTCGCCGCCGTCCGCGACGCCGTCCTCCCTCGTCCAGGCGCCGGCTCAGCCGGCGGCGCCGGGTCCTGCGTCGCCGCCGCACGAGCCGGTGCCGTCATCTCCAGCGCCGGTGCGCCGGGAGAATCCAGGCCTGATCAACGAAATCGGCACACTGTTCGAGAAGTCCCTGTCGATCCTGCCGCCGATGAAAAGCCCACATGAGACCATCGAGGATTTGAACGCACGCGCAAAGGATGCAGGCGAAGCCCTGTCGCGCATGGCGAGGCCAGGCTCGATGGTGACGGGACGCGTGATATGTCCGGTCTCGGCGAATGGCGCGCCAGACTGCAAGACGGCGTCGGATACATTGTGCCAGGCCAAGGGCCTCAAGGAAGGCACGAGCCTGAACAGCGATTCGGCGGAGACCTGCTCTGCGAAAGTCCTGATCCCTGGCCGCACCCGGAAGCCGGACGATTGCCGGACCGATCACTATGTCACCCGCGCATTGTGCCAGTGACACCGGGATATCCAGCGACGCCGCGATTTTTTGCGATGCCCCGCTTGCCAAAGGCGCGATTGCGTTGTTTGCATGATGTCTGGCATCTTTCAGCCCAATGCATCACGACTTCCCATCGCGTTTCCCCTGAGTGACGAAGAGGATTTTTTGAATGTCCATGCCTGCCTTGTTCAAGGGCCGTCTGTCGATACCGGTGATCGGAGCGCCGCTGTTCATCATCTCCGTGCCCGATCTGGTGATCGCGCAATGCAAAGCGGGAATCGTGGGATCGTTTCCGGCGCTGAACGCGCGGCCGCCGGCGCTGCTCGACGAGTGGCTGGCACGGATCAAGGAAGAACTGGCCGCGCACGACAAGGCCAATCCCGGCCGGCTCTCGGCGCCGTTCGCGGTGAACCAGATCGTGCATCGGTCGAACAACCGGCTCGACCATGATCTCGCGCTTTGCGAGAAGCACAAGGTGCCGATCATCATCACGTCGCTCGGCGCGCGCGAGGAGCTCAACCAGGCCGCGCACGGCTGGGGCGGCATCGTTTTTCACGACGTCATCAACCAGAAATTCGCGCACAAGGCGATCGAGAAGGGCGCCGATGGCCTGATCCTGGTGTCCGCCGGCGCCGGCGGCCATGCCGGCGAGATATCGCCATTCGCGTTCGTGGCGGAGACCCGGCAATGGTTCGATGGGCCGATCGCGCTGTCGGGCGCGATCGCCAACGGCCGGGCGATCCGGGCGGTGCGGATGCTTGGCGCCGACTTTGCCTATATCGGCTCGGCCTTCATCGCCACCACCGAAGCCAATGCGGTGGAGGGGTACAAGCAGATGATCACCACCTCATCGGCGGAGGATATCGTCTATTCGAATCTGTTTACCGGCGTGCACGGCAACTATCTGAAGCCATCGATCGTCGCCGCCGGAATGGATCCGGATAATCTTCCCGAATCGGACCCGTCGAAAATGAGTTTCGGCACCGATGAATCGGGCGAGCGCGCCAAGCCGAAAGCCTGGAAGGAAATCTGGGGCAGCGGCCAGGGCGTCGGCAGTGTTGGAAAGATCGTGCCGGCCGCGGAACTGATCGCACGGTTCAAGAAAGAATACGACGAAGCGGTCGATCCGCCGCTGTGATGGACGCCATCTATCGCGTCGAGGGCAATCGCGTCGTCACGAGTCCCGACGCGGCCGGACCTTGGGATGCCCAGATGCAGCACGGCTCGGCGCCGGCGGCTTTGGCGGTATGGGCCGCCGAAGCGATACCGACGCGAGAGCCGATGCGGATCGCGCGCGTGACCATCGATCTGATGCGTCCGGTACCGGTGGCGCCGTTGACGTTCGAGACCGAAGTGCTGCGGGAGGGGCGCAAGATCCAGTTGTGCGCCGTCAAGCTGCGCGCCGGGAATGTCGTCGTCGTCACGGCAACCGTGCTCAAGATCAAGGCGCGGGCATTGACCCTGCCACCGGGCCGGATCAGGCGCGCGAGGAGTTGCCGGACTTTTCCGGCAGCCCTTTTGTGAGGGGCATCTCGATGCGCGCCGCCCACGGCCGGTTCGGCGCGCCGGGTCCCGGTGCGATCTGGTACCGGGTCGACCGGCCGCTGGTGGAGGCGTCGCCGGTTTCGCAGGCCATGCGGGCCGTGGTCGCCGCGGATTTATGCAACGGCACCTCGGCGGCGCTGGATTTTCGGCAATGGACGTTCATCAATGCCGACCTTACCGTCAGCTTTGCCCGGCAGCCGGTTGGCACATGGATTTTGCTCGATGCGGAATCGTGGATCGGACCGGACGGCGCGGGTCTCGCCGCGGCGCGGCTCGCGGACGAACGCGGCTATTTCGGCCGCGCCGTCCAGAGCCTGGTGATCGAGAAGCGATAAGCGGCCAGTCAACGCAGGCTAGCCGACCATCCGCTCGCGTCCGACCCAGAAGCCTGCCTTCAGCACCTTCTTGTCGACCTTGCCGACGCCGGTCATCGGAAGTTCGCTGACAAATTTCACCTGCTTGGGCGCGTGCGCCGAGCCCTTGCGCGCCCTGACAAGAGCGATCAACTCATCGGCGTTCGGCTTCGTGCCTTCGCGCGGGACCACTACCGCGGTGACCGCCTCGCCCCATTTGTCGTCGGGCACGCCGACGACGGCGACCATCGCGACATCGGCGTGTTGCGACAGCACGTCCTCGACCTCGCGCGGAAAGATGTTGAAGCCGCCGCTGACGATCATGTCCTTCTTGCGGTCGAGGATGAACAGGTAGCCGCGTTCGTCGGCACGCGCGATATCGCCGGTGTGCAGCCATCCGTTCTTCAGGGTTTCGGCGTTCTGCTCGGGCCGCTTCCAGTATTCCGACATCACATGCGGCGCGCGCACGCAAATCTCGCCAGGCTCGCCGCTCTTGACCGGCTGGTCGTCGTCGCCGAGAATTTTGACTTCGCAGGCGGCGATCGGAAATCCGCAGGACAGGAATAATTCCGGGGCCTTCGGATCATGATCCGCCTTGCGCAGCAGCGAGATCGGGTAGCATTCGCTCTGGCCGTAAAGCTGCGAAAACACCGGACCGATCCGCTCGATACCCTCAACCAGCCGGCTCGGCGACATCGCCGAGGCGCCATACAGCAGCAGTTCGAGCGAGGAGAGATCGGTCTTGTCCAGCGCCGGATGGTCCAGCAGCACATAGATCATGGTCGGCACGAACAGCGTGAAATTGATGCGCTCGCGCGCGATGGTCTTCAACACCGCTTCCGGATCGAAACCCTTGAGCATGTGCACGGTGCCGCCGCGCATCAGCGTCGGCAATATCTTGGTGCCGGCGACGTGGCTGATCGGCGCCACCGTGAGATAGCTTGGCGTATCGGGAATTTCGAAGTCGGACAGGATCGCGTTGGCGCCGCCGCCCAGCTTCCGATGGGTGCGTAGCGCGCCTTTGGACTTGCCGGTGGTGCCGCCGGTGTAATTCAGTATCGCGATATCGTCGGGGCCGGCCAGACAACGCGGCGTGGCGGTGCCCATGGCGACGATCCCGGCCAGCAAATCGATGCCGTAGCCGGCGGCGCCGAGCGTGAAGATCGCTCGCAGGTTGGATGCCCTGGTGGCGAGATCACCTCCGCGATCCCTGAACGCATCGGCGTCAATCACCAGAACCCGGGATTCCGAATCCTCGATCTGGAACAGTTGATCGTCGAGCGAGCCCAGGGGATGCAGCCAGGTAATTGCGAGCCTGGACAATTGCGCGGCGACGCCGGCACACCAGGTATCGGCGCGGTTGGCGGTGAGGAACGCCACGCGCGTGCCCGGCTCCAGTCCCAGTTGCATGAACACCCGCTGGATGCGGCCGATCAGTTCGGTGGTGCCGGCATAGGTGAGCGATCCACCCGGCCAGCTGAACGCCACCCGCGACGGATAGCGCGCCAGCGCCCGCAAGGTCTGGGCGCAGGCGGTCGGAAAGGCATGGAGCGGATCGGACATGTTTCCTCCGGCTGGCTTTCTTATGTGCTTTCTTGGCTTTGTCTTGGGCCTTCGGCCGTGCCAATGTTGCCGAACGCTAGCACGCCGAGGCCCGGGCGCGGAACGACAAACGCCATCCAACCAGGGAAACCGCATCTTGAATTCCGCCGACCCGCTGGCGCGCTTTCGCGACCGCCTCAGCCTGCCGCTGATCGCGGCGCCGATGTTTCTCGTCTCCGGCGTCGACCTCGTGGTGGCGGCATGCCGCAACGGGGTGATCGGCGCGTTACCGACCGTGAATTGCCGCAGCCCCGAACAACTCGATGACTGGCTTTCCGAGATCGAAGAGCGGTTGCGCCGCCATTCCGGTCAGGCTGCAAAGCCTTCGGCGCCGGTCTGCCCGAACCTGATCGTGCATCGTTCCAACGCGCGGCTTGCGCAGGACCTCGAGGTGCTGCTGCGGCACAAGCCCGAGATCGTGATCACGTCAGTCGGATCGCCGGCACCGGTGCTCGCGGCCCTGCATGACGCTGGCGCGCTGGTGTTTGCGGACGTCGCCAGCATCCGCCACGCCGAACGTGCCATCGCGGCCGGCGCCGATGGGCTGGTGCTGCTGACCGCGGGGGCCGGCGGTCAGACCGGGTGGCTCAACCCGTTCGTGTTTGTCCGTGCGGTGCGGACGTTCTTCGACGGTCCGATTGTGCTGGCGGGAGGTATCAGCGATGGCCACGCACTGCGCGCGGCGCAGGCGCTCGGCTGCGATCTGGCCTATATGGGCACCAAATTCATCGCCACCCGCGAAAGCATGGCCGACGCCAGATACAAGGAGATGCTGGTTGCGAGCAGCGCCGACGATATCCTGCTGACGACAGCCTTCACCGGCCTGCAGACCAACATGCTGCGGCCTTCCATCGCCGCCGCGGGGCTTGATCCCGACGACCTGCCCCAACGCGGCGCCATCGACATCGGCCAGGACATCGACATCGGCGCGCGCGAGGCGCGGCCCAACCGCTGGCGCGATATCTGGAGCGCCGGCCACTCAACCTCCGGCGTGACCGAGGTGCTCGCGGTCGACGATCTCGTCGCGCGCACCACCGCCGAATTCCGTGCTGCCGATGCGCGGCCGCGATTCCGATTTTAACGCGCCGTTAACCACTCTGGCCCCAACAATCAGGTCCGAGGTCGCCCACCGCCAGCCCGCGGAAGGTTGCGCCTGAAACCGTTGCTGAAGGGGTGCGATATGGATTTCGATACATTCTTTGCGAAGACCCCGGCGACCCTCGACGAGATCCGGACCCGTGTCGCTTACGCGCTCAAGCGGCATCCGCTGTGCCGCAGCGTGCAATTCGATATCATCAGCATGCCCCGCACCAGCAAGGGCAACTGGACCATCAGCCTGCACTCGGTTGCGCCCGACGCGCTGTGGGAGGCCTCCGATATTGTCGCCGACATCCAAGAAGCCTACGATCTGGCCGTCGCCGCCTGACTTTCCGGGCTGCCTCGCCGCTGGTGCCGCGCCGACGGATCCGCCGATGCCGCGGCGGCGGCACGGTTAAGCCTTAATTACTGCCCAGTTTTGGGCAGAGTCACCGTGGTCGTAGACACAAACGGAGAACGGCTTGACGCGAGCCCTGACGATCATGGCGCTGATAGGTTTCCTGGTCATTGGTGCAGCCGCCACCAGCATTCTGGGGCGCGTCGACATCCACGCGCCCCGGCCGGAACCCGCTTCGCCAGTGGCGCAGGGCCCGGTCGCGAACCGGGAAGGCAAGACCGACAAGCTCGCGGTCGCCTGGGTGGCGCCGGTCGCGCCGCCGCAAGCGGTGGCTCCGGCGAACGAACCGCTGCGGCTGGCTTTTGCATCCAGCACGCCTGCCGACACCGACGCGCCCAACATCGCGACGCTACCGGGGGCGCCTCAGCTACCGCTTGCGCCGTCAAAGCCGAAGCTTGCCGCCAAGCCGCCGCCGCAGAAATCCTACGCCCTGCTCAGCGATGCGCAGATCGCCGGCATCAAGGAGCGCCTCAAGCTTTCGAGTTCGCAGGAGTCGTATTGGCCGGCGGTGGAAAGCGCACTGCGCGCCGTGGCCCGGAAGATTCACGAGACGCGGCATGCCGATCCGCACGCGACCGGCGCACCGATCGATCCCGATTCGGCCGAAGTCCAGCAGCTTAAATCGGCCGCCATGCCGCTGTTGTTCCAGCTGCGCGAGGACCAAAAGCGCGAAGTGCG
Organism: Pseudomonadota bacterium; assembly: GCA_021779635.1. The sequence goes on from JAJYAH010000089.1 coordinate 7,431, forward strand.
CTCGCTCGCCCGCCTGATCGGCCTGGAACAGGTGGCGTCGCAGATTTGAGCGCAGCACGCCAGGATCATCGACCGCCATCCCCTCTTCTGAAAATTCGAATATGATGCTGTGGCCGCGCCGGAAAGCGATAGCCGCGCAATTCGTGTTGCAGTAAATGCCGGCGTCGGCGGCGGCAAAAACCTCGGATGAAGAGTGGAACCATGGAATATGTGAAATTCGGCAACACCGGTCTCGGCGTGTCGCGGTTGTGTATCGGCTGTATGACCTACGGCGTTCCCGATCGCGGACCGCATCCATGGACGCTCGATGAGGAAAAGAGCCGGCCGCTGATCAAGCAAGCCGTCGAGCTTGGGATCAATTTCTTCGATACCGCAAACGTCTATTCGGACGGCACATCGGAGCAAATTCTGGGCCGCGCGCTGAAGGAGTTCACGCGCCGGGAGGACGTCGTGATCGCGACCAAGGTCAACGGCCGGGTTCGGCCCGGTCCGAACGGGGCGGGGTTGTCGCGCAAGGCGATCTTCGGCGAATTGGACAACAGCCTGCGCCGTCTCGGGACCGACTTTGTCGATCTCTATCAAATTCATCGCTGGGACCCGACCGTCCCCATCGAGGAGACGATGGAAGCGCTTCACGACGTCGTGAAGGCCGGCAAGGTCCGGTATATCGGGGCTTCCAGTATGTATGCGTGGCAGTTTTCCAAGGCCCTCTATACGTCCCGGCTGCGCGGCTGGACCGAGTTCGTGAGCATGCAAAATCACCTCAACCTGCTGAACCGCGAAGAGGAGCGCGAAATGCTGCCGCTTTGCGCCGACCAGCGTATCGCGGTGATGCCGTGGAGCCCGCTGGCGCGAGGGCGTCTGACACGCGGCTGGAATGAAACCAGCTCACGTCAGGAAACCGATGAATTCGGCAAGAAGCTCTATATGCAATTTCCCGACTCCGATCGCCTGATTGTCGATCAGGTAAGTGCCATTGCGAGCGCCCGGGGCGTGCCCCGTGCGCAGGTCGCGCTGGCCTGGCTTCTGCAAAGGAAGGGCGTGACGTCTCCTATCGTCGGCGCATCGAAACCGGAGCATTTGAAGGACGCGGTTGCGGCCCTTTCGCTGAGACTGACGGCCGAAGAGGTTGCCGCTCTCGAAAAACCTTACGTGCCGCACAGCATATCGGGTTTCTAATCATCGACGCTTCCGCTTGAGCGAATGCAACAAAAGACGGTAATGAAGAAGGTGATTGTCATAGCGCAGCGTAGTTGGCGGGCGTGATGCGATGACGAGATCCTTGTCGATCGCAATTGTCGGTGCCGGCATGGGCGGCCTTGCCTCGGCGGCAGCCTTGAGGCGCGTCGGCATCGACGTCACCGTGTACGAGCAGGCCACGCAGTTCAGCAGGCTCGGTGCCGGAATTCAGATTGGCTGCAATGCCATGAAGGTTCTCCGTGAGCTTGGACTCGAGCAAAGATTGCGCCAGCAGTCGTTTTACCCGCGCTCCTGGAACAACAGGGATTGGCGGACAGGCGAAGTCAAATTCGACATGGTTTTCGGCGAGGTGGCGGAACAGAAATTTGGCGCCCCTTATTTGCTGGCTCATCGTGGAGATCTGCACGCCGCTCTGGCCAGCGCGGTTCCCGATCAATGCATCAAGTTGAGCCACAGGCTGGTCGGTCTCGATGAGGCCAAGGACGGCGTTCGACTCACTTTCGCCAGCGGCGCAACGGCGGTCGCGGATGCCGTCATTGGCGCCGACGGCGTTCATTCGGCCGTCAGGAACATGCTGTTTGGCGCCGCACCGCTGAACTTTACCGGGCGCATTGCCTATCGAACGACGTTTCCGGCCGCCCTGCTCAACGGGAATAAAATAGACGATTGCACCAAGTGGTGGGGAGAAGACCGGCATATCGTCATCTATTACGTCAAGCCGGATCGAAGCGAAGTGTATTTCGTCACCAGCCAGCCGGAGCCGGAATTCAAAATCGAATCATGGTCGGCCAAGGGAGATATCAAGCAATTGCGCGCGGCCTTCGAAGGCTTCGACCCCCAGGTCGGAAATGTGCTGGCCGCCTGTCCGGACGTGCACAAATGGGCGCTGGTCGATCGCGATTCGCTCGATCGCTGGGCGCAAGGCAACGTGACCTTGCTCGGCGACGCCTGCCATCCGATGACGCCTTACATGGCGCAGGGCGCTGCGATGGCGATGGAAGACGCCGCCGTGCTTTCGCGCTGTCTCGACGGCGTCGAGCGCGACGGCGTCGCAAACGCATTCCGGCGGTTTGAGGCGAGCAGGAAACCACGAACGACGCGGGTTCAGCAAACATCGCGGACCAACACCTGGCTGAAGGACAAGACAGACACCGATTGGGTCTACGCCTACGACGCCTGGACCGCTCCATTGGCGGCGTAGCGGTGCGGGCACCGGCGGACGCGGTTTCGGAGTTGGCTTCTCTTTGATGGACCAAGAGACGGCCTTTCCGAATGGACCACATCCGCCGGACGAAGCCGCGACGGTTTAGCTCTGCGACCCGTCCCTTACTTCGTCAAGCTGACCGGCTTGAGCGTGAACGGGCCTGGATCCTTCCCCTTGTTGTCCCCGATGATGTAGGACAACTTGCCTTCCGCGACCCATCCGGTATTGCCGACCTGGGTCACCGAGACCGGCTCGGCGAAGCCGTCCTTGATGGTTTCGACCTGGGCCTCGTCGCCCTTCACCGTGACCTTGTCGAGCCGGCCGGCGCCTTCGATCAGCAGGAAGCTGTCGCCGAATGCGCGCATCGCGTCCGCATGGTCGATTGCGCGGGACGTTTTCAGCTCGGTAACCGCGCCGGCCTTGCCGTCCTTGACCGCGATCTTGAACAACTTGGCTGGAATGAACGTCGTGACGTAGAGATTGCCGTCCGCTCCGACCGCGATGCCGTCGAGGCCGACGCCGTCCTTCGCCGGCGCCAACAAGGGATCCGTCGCCCAGACCTCAAGCGCGGTGCCACCCGGCTTCAGGCTGTACACATTGGGCGTGAACGAGTCGGAAACATAGGCGGTGCCGTCGCTGCCGACCGCGATGTCATTGCACAGGGATTTCGGATCGGCGAGCGGGTAGCTGCCCTTCGATGCGCCGCTGGCGAGATCGAAGACTTTCAGCCATGCGCCCTTGGTGTCGCTTGGGCCGGGAACGCCAAAGCCGGTGATGTCATTGGAACAGACATACAACATGCCGCTCTTTTCGTCGGCCAGCACACCGAGCACCGAGCGGCTACCGGCGGCGCCGGGCTGGATGAACTGCTCTGTTTTCCCGCCGGGCGAGGCCTTCACCACGCCGCCGAGGTTGAAGCTGCCTGCATAGAGGGTGCCGTCCCTGGTGGATGTTACGCTCTCCGGAAAGCTCTTGTCCGGGACGCTGACCGGTGCGGACTGGGCATACGCCACACCGCCGAGCGTGACGCCAAGCATCAATGCCAGTCCGGTCTTGCCGAGCGCACGCGCGCTACGGCTCTTGAGCAATTCTCCCTGTGCAAGCGAATTTAGAGTAACGCTGCGTTCTTGGTTCATGATTGAGATTCCTGAATCGAGATGAGATGGACGAGGCAGTGCCTCAGGGGCCGATCATCATCAGCCATCGGTTCGCTGCGGCGCCATGGCGCCGGGAAAGAGCTACCGTCCGACGATGGCAGCCCGGGACTAATCCGATAGTCTAATCCTAGGCCACCGATTGAAAACTTGAAAGCATGACGTTCGCTGGAGCGAGCAGGTTGCTGGCGATCGTGACTTTCGCAAGATCCAGACGGCAATGCCGGTCGATCGGATACACGAGAGCATGTCGCGTTGCGATGCAAGACGCCTGCGAGCATCGGTTCCAGATTGCCAAACGGCATGTGGAACCGATGGAACGTGAAAAATCGCGCCCGCCAGTCGCTATATTAGTATAAATATATCGATTTTCACAAAAACGTAAAGATGTTGCGCGGTTGCCGGGTCGCCTCCGAAGGCCTCGGATGCCCGCTTCGGTGCTGATTCTCGAAGGCTTCGCAGGCTGACAGAAATCGGCCGCGTGTGTTTTGCAGAGCCCGCCCCGATCCAGCGGCGGAAATGCCGCCCGGCATATTGCCAGCAAGCCGAATGGACGATAGCGTTATATCGTAAAAACTATAACGCCTGGAAGATTCGGTGTCTGACCTGTCCGTCGTCAACCTCAATCACCGTCCGGGGGCCAGCGCCCTTCTGCTTCGCGGGCGGAACGACCCGCTGCCGCTGGTGATGGCCGACGCAAAGGGCCGCAGATCCAAGATCTGGGACATCGCGCCCTCGCTGCATTGTTCGATCATCGGGACGTGTCTCTCGGCTGCCGAGTTACGGCAGTTTTTCGTCAAGCTTGGAGATGCCGACGCCCGAACCGCGTCGGATCACACGTTGCACAGCTCCGGTGTTCGGGCCGCAGGAAGACACGACCTGGTCGGAAAGTTGCTGAACAAGGCACTGGATAACCGCCACGAGGCGGCGATCAGGCGTTTTGCGAAGGCCTCGAATGCGACGCAGGTAAGAGCTCTTTGGCTGGAGGCGTTCGAACAAGGCGGCATTCCCGGCGGCTACTGGGCGGTCCTCACGCACCCCGCAACCGATCGTCCCCTTGTCGAGGAGGTTTTCGGCCAGGTGCACATGCTGTCGCATATGGTCGGCTCGTCCAGCCGGATCGACATCACGCGACTGCGGACGCTCGAGCGCGAGCTCGGTGAACGCGATGACAAGATTGCCCGGCAGGAGGCCCGTCTGTCGGAAAGCGCGCGTGAGCGCGCGGAGCTTGTACGCAAGGTCGAAGGTCTTGAAATGGCGGTTCGGCGGCGGGAGATCGCCGCGCGGACGGCTGCCGAATTGACGACGGGTACGCTCTCAGAGTCCACGCTGCTGCAGCGGCTGGATGCGGAAAAGGCGCATTCAAGCAAACTGGCGTCGCGTGTCGCGGAACTTGAAGACCAGGTGAAGAAGGCGCAGAAATTCGCAGCCACCCTGAACAAGCAGAACGACCAGCTTCAGCGCGAAGTCACCGCGCTCGAAGCCGAACTGGAGATCGATGAAGCAGGCCAGCCCGGCCCGGACATCGAACACGATCTGGACGGGCTCACGGTGCTGTATGTCGGCGGGCGCCCCGGATTGATCGATCAGTTGAAAGCGGTCGCTGGCAGGCGAGGGGGCACGTTACTTTCGCATGACGGCGGCATCGAAGAAAACCTGGCCGCGCTGCCGGGGTTGGTGAGCCGGGCCGATGCCGTTTTCTTTCCGATCGATTGCGTCAGCCATGCCGCGGTGGGGCAGATCAAGAAATACTGCCGCGATGGACACAAGCCATTCGTCCCGCTTCGGACCGCAAGCGCTGCGAGCTTCATTTCCGCCATCAGCCATCAGGATGTCTTTGCAAGATAACCGGCTGTCCCGGCTTTAGGAAGAACGTGGGAACAGGGCTGATACCCAACGATTGGATTGGCGGCCGGGCCGCTGGCGAATGGCAACGCCGGCCGCGATTCCGCGCCATCATGCAGAAATAGAGCCTCTGCTCCGATTCAGAGGTTCGAGTCTCATTCACAGGAACGCCACCCTGGACGCAGGCTCGGCCAGCAGTGCCTCGCCGAACTGGTTCTGCTGTTGGCGCTGGACGGAGAAGCAGGCGCTGAAGCCGTCGGCGGTTCGCAGCGTTACCAGGACTAGCGCGGGGTCGGACGACTGCTCGACGGCCCAGGACGCCAGCGGGTAGGCATTGTACAGGTTCCGGTCGCCAAGGCGCGTCTGCAGGGCTTTGGTGATCAGGCCGGGCAGTGTGATGGCGAGCGAGCCGGCATTGTTCAGGGACAGCGTGACGGTGGCCGGCTCGCCGGCGGAGTCGACGAAACCAAGCGAGATGGCGCCGCCATCGGCCGCAACCTCGCAGGTGGTCAGGGTCTCGATGTCGATTTCCATCCAGGGCTCCGTTGGTCGCTCATCGTTATATTAAGTATAATATAACGTGGCGGTCATGACGTCCAGATTGGCCTTCCGACACGTCCCGCCGATGCGCGAGAAATGCGCCGCCCGGCGCGGCCGCCGCTCTTCGCTCCCGGAGGTATTCACGATATCAGTTGCTGCCGCCCGTCGCTTCGACCAGCATTCCGGCACACGTTCTGAGCGCGGCAAGAAAACGCCTGCTCATATCGGCAGATCGAACGCGCGCGGATGATGCGCTGACGCTCACGGCGGCCACGATCTCACCGTTTGGACCGGCCACCGGAACCGCCAACGACCGGAGTCCCAGCTCCAGCTCTTCGTCGCTGATCGCATAGCCTTTTTCGCGCACGGATCCGATTTCCGTGACGATGTCGTTGGGTTTCGTGAGCGTGCGCGGCGCACGGGCAGGCAACGGCTTTCGGCCGATCCGGTCAAGGATCTCCTTGTCGGCGAATTGGCTGAGCAGCACACGCCCGGTCGCCGAGCAATAGGCGGGCAGACGCGCGCCAATGCCGACCCCGGTCGATACGATATGTTCCGCTTCGGCGCGCGCGATGAACAGCGTGGTATTGCCTTCCAGCACCGCGAGCGAAACAGATTCCTTCAAGTCGTCGCGCGCCCGTTCCAGCAGCGGCTGCGCCAGCCGTCCCAGCCGATCCCGCTTCGTCGTCGCACCGCCCAGTCTGCGCAGCCGTTCCAGCGGACGAAATTCGCGGCCGTAGCGTTCCACATAACCGAGTTCATGGAGCGTCAGCAGGCAGCGCCGGGCGGCGGCGCGGGTTGCGCCTGACGCGCGCGCAGCATCCGCCACGTTCATGACGTCGTGGATCGCGAACGCCTCGATGATCGCCAGCCCCTTGGCAAGGCCGCCCATTCCCTCGTGCCGTCCCCCGGCCACCGGTTCGGCACGTGATCCATCATCGCTGCCCGTCGTCTGATGCATTGCCGGCGAT
>JAJYAH010000829.1 GCA_021779635.1 Pseudomonadota bacterium
TGTCCATTCGGTTGCAGCGTCTCGCGCTTGAGCAACACAACCATGCAATCATATTTTCCCCGCCGCGGCACATCATTTGATAGGCGGGGAAGTCATAGACCGTCGAACATTGTCGGCGAAAGCCGACGCCGGTTTCTTGGAGACGTCGGCGGCCCTCTATTCGGCGGCCTCAGAATGCAGGCGCTTCCTCTCTGCAAGGTAGCTCTCGAGCAGTCCCGAGATGGCCGTGATCGTGAGCTGATCGGTCACGAATGCTAAAAGCCTTTGGCAGACCGGTCCTGCGACGTCTGACGATAAACAGCGTCGCACCGAATTCGTTTTGCTCTCAGCCGTTGTCTCGCGAAGCTATTGGGAAAATGGATTTTCGGTTGGCGGGAGCACCAAGGTTCGGACAAGCGACCCGCTGATCAAGAGACAGCGACGGGTCAAGAACAATCAATGACTTGCAGGTCGCCCCCCGGGCTTATCGGGCAGAAATGGGCATTCGTCGCACGATCACAGCATTTCGTTGCACTGCCTATCTGATCGGCCAGGACGCTTTGCTGCGCCAAATCGTTAAAGATTGCCTTCCCGCAGCATCTCGCGCAGCCGGAACTTCTGGATCTTCCCCGAAGGCGTCGCCGGCATGGTGTCGCGCACGATAAGCCGCTCGGGAATGTATTGCGCGGCGAGCTTCTGTAATTTCAGAAACTCCGTCATGGCGGCAAAGTCGATCGTTTGGTCTGCTTTCGGCACAATAACGGCACAGGCACGCTCCCCCAGCCTTTCATCCGGGTAAGCGACGATGGCGACCTGCGAAACGGCGGGGTGCTTGTACAACAGGGCCTCGATCTCGACGACCGGTATATTCTCGCCACCTCTGATGATCACGTCCTTGCTGCGGCCGCTGATGCGGATATAGCCGTTGGCATCCATGCGCGCGAGATCGCCGGTTTCGAGCCAGCCATCGGCGTCGGTGCCGTTCCACTGCGGACGTTTCAGGTAACCGCCGAAATTCGAGCAGCTGCGAACGACAAGCCTGCCGATCTCTCCGGGCGGCAGAGTTTTGCCTTCGGCGTCGATGATCCTGACCTCGGCACCAGGCAGCGCGCAGCCGTCGGTCGTGAAGGCAAGAATATCGTCGTCCTCAAGCCTGATCAGCGTGACCGCGCCATTTTCGGTCATGCCCCAGGCCGAAACGATCTTGGCACCGAGTGTTCTGCGGGCCTGCTCGACCAGCTGTCCGGGAATCGGCGCGCCGGCGCATAAAAAGATCTTGAGGCTTGGCACAGCCCCGGTCTCCGATACCGCGCGCGTCAGATCCGTCAGGAAGGGGGTGGACGCCATCGTGAAGGTTACGCCCTCTTGGCGTACGAGCTCGGCCGCCTTTGCCGGATTCCAGACATCCTGCAGCACGACGCTTGCCCGCAGGATGATAGGCATCATCAGGCCATACATGAAACCGGTCTGATGGGCCATCGGCGAAGCCATCAGAATGATATCGTCTTTTCCGAGCTTCAGACGTTCAGCATAGGGAATGATATTCGCCATCAGCGTATTGGCCGAGTGCATCACGCCCTTCGGCTCACCGGTCGTGCCCGAGGTGTAGATTAATTGGGTGATGTCGTCAGGGCCGGGCCGGTTCGCCGTCAGTATCCTTTGCGCATCGGGCTGTCTTTCCCATTCCGGCCGCGTCAATAGCGCGTCAAAGTCGTCAGAACCTCCGCCATCAACGATGACGATGTGTTTCAGCGACGGAAGCTGTGGTTGAAGACTTCTCGCCATGGCTTCATGATCGAAGTTCCGGAATTGCCGGGGAACGACAAGTACCTTTGCCTCGCCGTGCTTGAGCATGAAGCTGAGCTCCCGTTCTCGAAAGATCGGCATCAGCGGATTGAGGACGGCACCCAACCGCGAACAGGCGAGGTACAACAAGCTGAATTGCCACCAGTTCGGCAGCTGCATCGCGACAACATCGTTGCGCCCTACGCCAAGGCGGGACAATCCGACTGCCATTCGGTCGGTGAGGGCCGCAAGCTGCCGGTAGGTGAACCGGCGGACCTCGCCGGTATCCTGGCGAACTGCAGTCAGCGCGAGCTTATCCGGACAGGCAGCGAAGCAAGCGTCGAGTACGTCGTTGATCGTGCGATCGTGCCAATATCCGCGAGCAACACTATCGGCGCGGCGCGGGGGCAGAAGAACGGCATCGAATTCCATGGGCGTCTCCCGTAACGATTGGGCAACTTACGTTTTCGACCGAAACCGCTGGGCCGCCTGATGGCGGCCTTGAGTCTGGTTCGTTACTTGGAGAACTTGCGGAAGTCGGGTTTGCGTTTCTCCTGCAGCGCCTTGACGCCCTCGCGAGATTCCTCGGTGTCGTAGTAGAGCTTGAGCGCATACATGCCCATGCCGGCGATACCGGCCTGATGAGCGGTATCCATGTTGAAGCTGCGCTTGGCGATCGCGATCGCGGTCGGGCTGCGCTCGCACAATTCCTCGCCCCATTTCTGGACCTCGGCGTCTAGCTGATCATGCGGCACGCAGGCATTGGCGAGGCCCATCGCGACCGCTTCATGACCGGTATAGCGGCGGCACATGTACCATATCTCGCGCGCCTTCTTTTCGCCGACGACCCGCGCCAGAAACGCGGTGCCGTAACCGGGATCGACGGAGCCCATCTTGGGGCCAACCTGACCGAAGATTGCCTTCTCCGAACAGATCGTCAGGTCGCATATCGTGCACAGCACGTTCCCGCCACCGATGGCATAGCCTTGTACGCGCGCAATCACCGGTTTTGGCACGTCGCGTATCGCCGTATGCAATTCTTCCATGGGTAAGCCGACCGTGCCTCGGCCGTCGTAATTGCCATCGTGAGCAGACTGGTCACCCCCGGTGCAGAAGGCGCGATCTCCCGCGCCCGCGAGAACGATGGCACCGATGTCCTTGTCGTACCCGGCCTTGTAAAGGGCCTTGATCAGTTCGTCGCAGGTCTTGCCGCGAAAAGCATTCATCTTCTCCGGCCGATTGATGATGATCCAGGCTACGCCGCTGCGAATCTCGTAGATGAGGTCTTCGAATTCCATATTGTTTCCTCCAGAGAAAGTTGGTTGGTTTGAAATTGGTCAAAGTCCGCGAAGGGCTACAATGCTGGCCAGATGCCGCCCGACACGGCAAGGATTTCACCCGTGATGTAGGAAGCCTCGTCACTCGCTAGAAACAAGCAGGCATTGGCGACGTCGGCTGGCTCGCCAAGGCGCTTCAACAGAGGTTTCGCCGCGTAGAAGGCAAGATCGTTTTCCGACATTCGTTGCAGCACCGACGTTCGTATCGTGCCAGGCGCAATGCAGTTGACGTTGATGTGCGGCGCGAGCTCGATAGCCATAGTTCGCGTCAACGAGGCCACCGCCGCCTTGGCGGCGCCGTAGTCGGCGTTGCCCATCTCGCCTGCGAAA
>JAJYAH010000830.1 GCA_021779635.1 Pseudomonadota bacterium
CTCCGAGTTGGAGGATTTCGTCCAATATCGCGGTTTTCGAGTCGAAGTGGTAATAGATGCTGCCCGCCTTCATCCCAGCCTTGTCAGCGATCTGTCGAAGCGTCGTTGCGGAATAGCCCTGCTGTCGAAAAAGCAGCGCTGCGACCCGAAGGATAAGGTCGCGTGAAACCTGCGATTTCGGCGGCACAGAAAGTGCGAGGTCTTTACGCTTGGGCCCGCGCTTAGCAACCGGTTTCTTTTTTGATGAAGATTTCAAATCTTGCTCGCGCAAACCCTAATGGCATCACCGTATAAAGCCCCAGCTTTAGCACCAGATGAGAATGCCTATGCAATAAACCAATAAAACTGTTCGGGCAACATTGCGAAGCTCGAGACGACTGCGGGCGACCGGCAGCTGACTCAAGCCTTGGATGATACTCGAGACGATTTTGTAATAGAGAGAGCGACCTCTTGCAAGCAAACGTCGGGTCTCGTCCCATTGATCTAGTCGGCTACAACTCAATATCGCCCGCCAGCAGCCGCTGGGCGATGGTGCGCGCCAGGATTTCGTTGGTGCCGTCGGCAATGTTGATAACTCGTAAGTCCTGCCAAGCGTGGACGAGGCCCACCTCGTTGGTAAGGCCCATGGCGCCGTGAGCCTGTATGGCCTGATCGACAGCCCGATAGCCAATTTGCACGGCGTATGCTTTGGCCATTGACAATTCCTTCACAGCCCGCTGGCCACGAACGAGCAGCATTGCGGCATTGAGTCCCATCAGATGTGCGGCGTGCAGTTCGGTTGCGGCGCGAGCGAGTGGAAACGAAACGCCCTGATACTCAGCAATTTTGGCGCCGAAAGCCTCGCGCTGTTTCACGTAGTCCAGTGCTTTCTCAACTGCCCAGCGGCCTTGCCCAACGGCGCGAGCGGAGTTATAGACCCGTCCGAGCGATACGCCGTATAGCGCGAGCTTGAAACCGTCATCCAGCGTGCCGACGAGTTGCCACGGCTCGACCCTGACATCCTCCAGCACCAGTGCGCCTTCGTGGCCGCCTGGATGACCGAACAGCCGCACCACGCTTTCCACAGCGAAGCCTGCCGCGTCGGTCGGCACCAGAAAGCCGCTGATGCCGCCGGCCTTGCGCCGCGCTTTGTCCGGATTCGTGACGGCGAATACGACGCACCATTCGGCGGTAGGTGAGTTTGTGGTCCAGAGTTTGCGGCCTGTGATGCGCCAGCCGTCGCCGTCCTTGACGGCGCGGGTCGTGATCATGCTGGCGTCGGAGCCCGCGCCGGGCTCCGAAAGGCCGAAACACATCGAGGTGCGCCCCGCGACCATGTCGTCGAGACAACGCGCCTGGGCTTCCGGTGTCGCCTGCATCAGCATCGCGCTTGGCCCAAACGCCCAATGCGCTATCACCCATGGCGTTAGGATCGCCGGGCCGCCGATCCGCCTGTAGATAGCCTCCCACGCGACGTAATAGGCAAGATGGCCAAGGCCGCCGCCGCCGAGAGCGACCGGTGCGCACATCGCATAGAAGCCGGCTGCCGCTGACGCCATACGCACCTCGCGGATCAGCGCGCGCGCCTCCGGCGCATAACGCCCGTCAGCCGCATAAGTGCGGCGCGAATCATCGAGCAGCGCGTGGTTGCGCTCCAGCCGCGGGAGAACCTCGGCTTCGACAAACCGCATGATCCCGTCGCGCACCGCAACCACGTCTTCGGGAAGCTGAAAGCCGATTGCGCTCATGTTATCATCTCCATGTTGAGATCCCGGACGGCTGCGGGTGAAACTGACTTCAGTTGCACGGCAAACCCATCTCGCGAGCGATTGCACGCAGTTGTATTTCCCAGCTCCCAACCGTCACGGGAGCGACCAGGGCATCGAGCGCGAGCCGCATCGCTGGCAACTCCTCCGTAAGGCCCCATCCGCCTGCAATATGCAACGCCGACTGGGTGACGCGAACGACAGCCTGGGTCGAAAATAATTTTGCGGTCGACACGTCGAGGATTACGTCCTTCAACGGAATCTCGGAATCGTAGCGCTCGGCCGCGTAGTAGGTGAGATGGCGCGCGGCTTCGACGTCGACGTGCGACTGTGCCAGCGCGAACGCAATCGACTGGTTGGCGCCGATCGGGCGGCCGAACTGTTGTCGCGTCATCGCGTAATCGCGTGCCCAGCTGAGCGATGTCTGCATGTGGCCGAGCCATCGCGCCGCCACCATAATGCGCTCGCGGTTAAAGCCTGCCATGATCTCTTTGAAGCCAGCATCGAGCCGTCGGCGTTCCGGCACCCGGACATTGTCGAACTGCACCCGGTAGGTTGGCGCCGGCCGATTCACATAAGTCTCGATCTGGCTGCAGGTGACACCCGGACTGCGACGGTCGATGGCGAAGAACTGCATGCCATGCCGGCCGCGTCCGCTATCCGTCTGCGCGAGCGTCACCAGCACATCGCAGTCGCCGCCGAGCGTGATGAACGACTTCAACCCGTCGATCACCCAGTCATCGCCGTCTCGCCTCGCGTTGGTCTTGACGTTCTGCACGTCGTTGCCGGCCTCGGGTTCTGTGACTGTGATCGCTACCAAGCAATCGCCGGCGATCGTGCTGCGCGCAATCTCGCGCTCATCGCCATCGCCAACAATCTCCGACGCGTCCTCGCATGGTTGAGAAGTTGAGAATTCTTTGGTGCCGACTAATGGTAGAAGCGCATCGAGCTTCTTCGCCGTCAATCCGCCCCATTTAGGGCCCGCCCCGGTAGTTTTGCATGATGGCCGCGTCAGTACGCTGTCTGGCGTGGTGGCACAAACGGATTGAATCGGCGCGAGTCTTCTACTTTAGCCTAGCGCTTGCGTCAATTCCGGAACCGCCTGATAGAGATCCGCGACCAGGCCGTAATCGGCGACCTGGAAAATCGGCGCGTCCTCATCCTTGTTGATCGCGACGATCACCTTGGAATCCTTCATGCCGGCGAGATGCTGGATCGCGCCGGAGATGCCGATCGCGATGTAGAGTTCCGGCGCCACCACCTTCCCGGTCTGGCCGACCTGCCAGTCGTTCGGCGCGTAGCCGGCATCGACCGCGGCGCGCGACGCACCGACGCCGGCGCCGAGCTTGTCGGCGAGCGGCTCGATATATTTGGCAAAATTCTCGCGGCTCTGCATGGCGCGCCCGCCGGAGACGATGATCCTCGCCGATGTCAGTTCGGGGCGATCGCTCTTGGCGACTTCCTCGCCGACAAAACTGGAGAGGCCGGGATCGGCTGCCGAGGCGGCATTCTCCACCGGCGCGCTGCCGCCGTCTCCGGCCGCGGCAAACGTCGAGGTCCGCACGGTGATGACCTTCTTGGCGTCCTTCGACTTCACCGTCTGGATCGCATTGCCGGCATAGATCGGCCGCTCGAACGTGTCGGGCGAAACCACCTTGATGATTTCCGACACCTGCATG
>JAJYAH010000831.1 GCA_021779635.1 Pseudomonadota bacterium
GGACTGCTCTCCGGCCTGGCCGACGCACCCCATGATCACGTCCTCGACGAGCGCCGGGTCGGCACCTGTGCGGTCAATCAGTGCATCCAGAATGCAGGCGGCGAGATCGGCGGGATGCCAGCCCGAGAGCCGTCCGCCGCGCCGTCCTCCGGCGGTGCGTGCAGCGGCAACGATGAATGCTTCGCTCATCAGTTAGCTCCGAAAAACATCGGCATTGAGGCCAGGGAGAAAACCCGCGTGAATCGTTCACGCGAGCCTTTGTCGCAATATAGATGAGGCGGCTCGTCCTAGGGTGATGCGAGACGGCTAACTAAACGGAGGCGAGTGAAACCGCCACGCCATGTTGGATTGGGTTCAATTTGACCCCCTGCGCGGCCCAGCTTGTGCGCTTAATCCCCAACATCAAAGCACGCGGCGTTTGAGAAGCTCGAGGAAATTGCGGCGACCCGGCACGCTGTGCGCGAGATGTCTGAAGACCAGACGCTTCGCCCCGTCTGTCAGCACAGACCAAGCGATTGAGTCGCCCCGGATCAGCGTGATCGCGGCCCGTTAGATTGGCGCAATCAGAAGGATCCCCACGCGCACAGCGGTGTGGCGGCGAGCTTGGTCAACACCGCCGACCAGGTCATGATGGCGGGGATCGCGCGGCCCCAGAATCGGGCAGCTTTTTTGTGGCTGCTTCGCCATCTCCATCGTGAAACCCTCCGCCACAGCCGGGGAAGCTGGCCCGGCTGATAATGGATGAGCCGCAATCGGATGGCTAAAAAGGAAAGGGGACGAAGCCATGAGTTCAACCGAAAAGATGATTTCGACCGCCGGCGCCCTCGTTGCCGCGAGTAAGGACCAGAGCTTCCGCACGCTCGTTGTCTCAGGAAATCTGAGCGACGTTGCAGGGTTCCGGCTGTCGCCCGGCCAGTCACTGCGAGGCGCTGACGATCATGCAAGCGTAACGTTCTCGAACGACAGTGACGGTGTCCAGCTCTCCAGCGATAACGCGGTCAGCCGCATTCGCCTCAACACGGCGCCCGACAGACGTGCGATCTTCAACGACACTGGAGTCGGGACGCTCGGTCGCATCGCGCTGCGCGATGTGACGACCAACGGTCGCGTCCAGATTCTCGCCCGCGACGAGGTGCGCGCCGGCCATGTCGATGTGCATGGCCTCGACATCGTGTCCGCGGACGCACGCTTCGAGACTGATCGGCCGCAAGGTTACGGTGTTTATGTGCTGCAAGGCGCGTTCACGCTTTGGAATATGCAGAAGGATGAAGCCGTCACTATTACGGCGGAGCTGGCCGGCTTGGCGGCGGGGCGCGCCGGAGCGCCAGTGCGCGGCAGCGGCATCTTCGTCAGTGGCGCTGGCGACAAGGGCGGCAGGCTGCTGGTCAAGCGCCTGGAAACGGAAGCGATCTACAGCGACGGCGGCATCAAGCCCGGAACGCCCGACCAGATCACCGGCGGCGTCTTCACTGTCTACGGCTGCCATGCCGATCTTGTCCGCAATCGTGGCCCCGTCGTGACCTATGGGCAGAACGACATGGTGCTGGACAATTGGGGCTTGGTCGATCGCTGGCTTGCCGATGAGAAAATCACTTCGTACGGCCCCAGCGGCATAGGCTTCGTGAATTTCGGCACCGTGCGTGAGCTGAAGGTCAACGCGCCGATCGAGACGTTTGGCCAAGGCTCGCGCGGCTTCAACGTGTATGCGGGCACCGTCGACCTTGCGGAATTCGATCGCGTCGTCACCCACGCCGATGGAGCAGTCGGCATACAGATCAGCCAGCCGATCGGCCGGCTGATCGTGCGGCGCGGCATCGAGACGTTCGGCGGCACCGGCGACTCGCTGGTGAAAGGCGTGGTGCTCAAACTCTCTGCGATCGGGCTCAGTATCAAGCCGGGTGGATCGGCGCGGGAGATCGAGATCACAGGCGGCATCAAGACTAACGCTCCCGGCGTCGCCCCCATCGAGCAGCACGGTGCAATCGACCTCTTGCGCGTCAGCGGCGGATTCGTCGCCGCTGGTGGCGGCTTTGACAAGATCTGAGCCTATGCGCCCAATCCTAGCGAGGAGTGTTCCCTCATGGATCGCAAGATCAGTTCAATTTTTCCCGGCGAACGCGTCATCGATGACGGCGACATGGTGCTTTACCGTGCGCTGCCTACGGCCCGCATCTCTGTCGGTCCATTCGTATTCCTGGATCACTACCGCCATTACAGTTTGCGGGGAATCGGCGACAAGCCGCACCCGCATGCCGGCATCGAGGTCGTCAGCTATCTGCTCGAGGGTGGCGTCGAACATCGGGACAGCGCCGGCTTTCGCGACAAGCTCGGTCCCGGCGATGCGCAGTGGATTCGTGCCGGCCGCGGCATTGTCCACGCCGAGCAACCGACAGGCGGCCGCCATGGCCTGCAACTTTGGACCAGCCTGCCGTCGGCACAGAAATTCATCGAGCCAGCTTATGCCTCATTCCGCGCGGCCAATATCCCGCACGTTGAATGCCCGGGGGCCACTATCGATGTGGTCGCTGGCAACGTTGCCGGCGCCACAGGTCCGATGGTGCTGACGACGCCGACCATTTTCGCGATCGTGCATCTCGATCCGGCAGCGACCATTCGCTTCAGTGTCGACGAGGCGGCGGAGCTCGCAGTCTATGTGCTCGAGGGCGCGTTGCCGGGACCGAATTCGACAATCGGGCAAGGTGAACTTGCGCTGCTCGTTGACGGTTCGTCGGTTGCGCTCATGGCGGCGAACAAACCAACGATCGTCGCCGTCATCGGCGGCAAGCCCGCCGAGCCACCCATCCTGTTCTCCGGGCCGTTTGTGATGGACAGTGCCGAACATCTGACACAGGCCAAGCGAGATTACGCATCTGGAAAGATGGGGTGCCTCGACGGTGTGCCGTTCTAAGTGCGCTCAGCGATCGACCGAAGCCATAGCACTTAATGAGCCGTGCGCGGTGAGCGCCGCTCTGTATCCGTGCTTGGGCCCGGAGTCAGGCCTTGAGCCGGTAACCTGTCTTGAAGATCCACGCGACGATGATCAGCGAGATTGCCAGGAAGGCTGCCGTCATCGCCAGGCTAATGCCCACGTTGACGTCGGCAATCCCGTAAAAACTCCAGCGAAATCCACTGATCAGGTACACCACAGGATCAAACAACGCCACCGTGCGCCACAGGGGAGGCAGCATGTCGATCGAATAAAAGCTCCCGCCCAGGAACGTCAACGGAGTCACGATCAGAAGCGGCACGACCTGCAGCTTTTCAAACCCGTCTGCCCATATGCCGATGATGAAACCCACAAGGCTGAACGTGATCGCCGTCAGGACGAGGAAGGCGAGCATCCATAACGGGTGCTCGACGCGCAATGGCACGAAGAGGCCCGCCGTTGCAAGGATGATGAGCCCAAGTGCAAT
>JAJYAH010000832.1 GCA_021779635.1 Pseudomonadota bacterium
TCGGTTATCTCCAGAATCTGCCGTTCAAAGAGCAGCAGCACTGGAAGCTTCACAATGAGTGGCCGAAGTCACCGATCTCGAAGCGAGCATTCGCCACAGATTTTAAAGGAGAATGGACTTCCGAGAGTGATCCGCTGCAATCTCTGCGATATGCGGTTTCGGAGCTAGATCGTAATTCCCCGCCTTGGTGGCGTGCGCGAGGATCACAGGTGCGCTACAGAGTGCACTATCCTGTAACCACATCCTCCAAGGAATGGGCAGACGAGTTACTTGCGTTGGACCAAATGGTCGTGGAAGGCTTTGTGGCGACCGAGATTCGCAAGTTGGCGAATGCTTCCGGCATTAAGTACGAGACTTCCTGGCAGAGCCTCAAACTAATTCAGGAAATACTTCGGACCAAAGACAGTCTTACAGCGGATCAAACCCTCGAGCCGCTCAGAAGGCTTCATCATCTTAGAAGCAAAGTTCTAGGGCATCATGCGGGAGAACGGGCGAAGCTGGAAGCGGACGCTGTGCGCGAGCACGGGTCGCTGACCGCACATTTTCGTTCGCTATGCGCGCGGTGCCAGGAGGCTTTTGATCAGATCGTCACGACGCTAAACGGTTTGTGAAGATTGCGACTGCTTGGAAGAGGCAATTAGGCTTAGTTAACGGAACATCATTTCAAGCGTTTGCTGTTCCGTTGATCGCTTTTGCTCCGCTGTTCGCTCTTCCTTTGCTCTTTCGGGATCACGAATTTCAATCCGGACCAGACGTCGTCGATCGCACAGACCTTGATATCGACGAGTCCAAGCGGGAGTGCCGTATCGCGCACCACCACATCCGTCAGGTCGGTCGCGACACCGGAGGACTTCTTCGGCCACGACACCCAGACCATGCCGTCCGGTCCGACGGCATCGCGGCAGCCGCGCAGCCTGCCGGCCAGCCCCCCTGTTTGCTTTGCGAACAGATGCACCATGTCGAGCGGCGCCTTGAGCCGCTTCGCGACCGTCACATCGGCCGGCAGTTTGCCGACAATGTCTTCATAGGCCGCCGGCGCGCCCTCGACAAAAATGCAAAAGCCCGGCTGGATGCCGAGCTTTTGGATGAGAGGTTTGCCGGAATAGCCGGCCATCGGCGCCAGGCGGCTTACGCCTGCGGTTGCGGCTCCAGCCCGGCATCCGGATCGGGGCGCGGGCGCGGCTTGCCGGCCGGCGGCACCGCCGAGGTGCGCGGGGTGGACGGCTCCAGCACCGACTCGCGGTTGGGCTTCTTGCCTTTCAGCAGGTCCTGAATCTCGTCGCCGGTCAGCGTCTCGAATTCAAGCAGGCCCTTGGCCAGCGCTTCAAGGTCGGCGCGCTTCTCCGTGAGAATCCGCGTCGCTTCGTTGTAGCCCTGTTCGACAAAACGCCGGATCTCGCTGTCGATCTTCTGAACCGTCGCTTCCGACGCGTTCTGGGTTCGCGACACCGACATGCCGAGGAAAACCTCATCCTGGTTTTCGCCGTAGGACACGGTGCCGAGTTCTTCGGAGAGACCCCACCGCGTCACCATCATCCGCGCCAGCCGGGTCGCCTGCTCGATGTCCGACGAGGCTCCCGAGGTGACCTTGTCGCGGCCGAACACCAGTTCCTCGGCGACGCGGCCGCCCATCATGATGGCCAGCCGCGAGGTCATCTGCTCCAGCGACATCGACAGCTTGTCGCGCTCGGGCAGCTGCATCACCATCCCGAGCGCACGGCCGCGCGGAATGATGGTGGCCTTGTGGATAGGATCGGTCGCGATCACGTTGAGACCGACGATGGCGTGGCCGCCTTCGTGATAGGCGGTCAGCATCTTCTCTTCCTCGGTCATCACCAGCGACTTGCGCTCGGCGCCCATCATCACCTTGTCCTTGGCCTCCTCGAATTCGGCCTGCGTCACCATGCGCTTGTTGCGCCGCGCCGCCGTCAGGGCCGCCTCGTTGACAAGGTTCATCAGGTCGGCGCCGGAAAACCCGGGGGTGCCGCGGGCAATGGTCTTGAGGTTGATATCCGGCGCCAGCGGCACCTTGCGGACATGGACCTTGAGGATCTGTTCGCGGCCGACGACGTCCGGATTCGGAACCACCACCTGGCGGTCGAACCGGCCGGGGCGCAGCAGCGCCGGATCGAGCACGTCCGGCCGGTTGGTGGCCGCGATCAGGATCACGCCTTCATTGGCCTCGAAGCCATCCATCTCGACCAGCAACTGGTTCAGCGTCTGCTCGCGCTCATCATTGCCGCCGCCGAGGCCGGCGCCGCGATGGCGGCCGACCGCGTCGATTTCGTCGATGAAGATGATGCAGGGCGCGTTCTTCTTGGCCTGCTCGAACATGTCACGCACGCGGCTCGCGCCGACGCCGACGAACATCTCGACAAAGTCCGAGCCCGAAATCGTGAAGAACGGCACGTTGGCTTCGCCGGCCACCGCGCGCGCGATCAGCGTCTTGCCGGTGCCGGGGGGGCCGACCAGCAGCACGCCGCGCGGAATCCGTCCGCCGAGCCGCTGATATTTTCCGGGATCGCGCAGGAATTCGACGATCTCCTGCAGATCCTGCTTGGCCTCATCGACGCCGGCGACGTCCTCGAAGGTGACGCGGCCATGCGCCTCGGTCAGCATCTTGGCGCGCGATTTGCCGAAGCCCATCGCCTTGCCGGCGCCGCCCTGCATCTGCCGTGACAGGAAGATCCACACCCCGATCAGCGCGATGAACGGCAACCACGAGACCAAGAGCGACACGAACCACGGCACGTTGTCGCCGGGCGGCTTGGCGGTGATGGTGACCTTGCCGTCATACAGCCGCTTGACCAGCGTCGGATCGTTCGGCGCATAGGTCTGGAAACTCGAATTGTTGTTGAAGGTGCCGTGGATTTCCGGCCCCTGGATCACGACGTCGCGAACGTGGCCCTGATCGACCTCGGTCAGAAGCTGCGAGAACGAAATGTCCTGCGAGGAGGCATGCTGACCGGGGTTCTGGAAGAGCGTGAACAATGCCAACAACAGCAGAACAATAATGACCCAGAGGGCGAAATTGCGCAGATTGGCGTTCATCGATCTTCCTTCGTGGTCGCGCGGATCGCGACCTTATGTCCTTGGGCAGGCGCGAGGGAATCCCCCCGTTCGACTGCCTTACAATCTAGGTGCCGCCCCGGTCGCTGCCAAGGGAACCACGCAGGACTATTTAGCGTATCTTAGCGCGATTCCCGCTCAAATAATGGCGTCGGGACGGGTGTTTTCCGAGGTGGTTAAGGTGCCGGGGCGTCGGGAAGCGGTGGCGACGCCGGGTTGCCGCTTTGGAGCGAGATGGCTTTTGGTAGAATCGGTTCTGCCGGCAGTCTGCTTCACCTCTCCCGCTTGCGGGGGAGGTCGACGCGCTCGGCAGCGCAATTGCGCGCCGGAGCGCGGCGGGTG
>JAJYAH010000833.1 GCA_021779635.1 Pseudomonadota bacterium
GCCTCGCTGATGATCGGCCAGCCCGATTACGAGACCTATCTGGCGCATTGGCGGCAGGTCCACCCCGACACGCCGCCGATGACCCGCACCGAATTCTTCCGCAATCGCGAAGACCGCCGCTACGGCGGCGGCATCGAAAGCGGCGGCTTCCGCTGCTGCTGAATCTCCGGCCGGCGCTTCCCAAAGGCGCCGGCACATCGACGCCGCTGCGGGGCGCCGTCCACCCCATCACCGCAACTCCAGTTCGTCGCATGGATCGAGCGGATCAGCTTCTTGCAGCTCTGGATATAGCCGTCGGTCGCGCCAATCATCTTTCGTATTCGGTTGAGCTAAGGTCGCCGTTTTGCGGGTTCCACCCTTTCGGCGTTTGACGGAATGCCAAATGTTGTCTATATACGCAACATGAAACAAATTGGCGCCGAGCAAAATTGGGTCGCGTTTGGCGATCGGGTTCGCCAACTGCGCGAGGAGCGGTGGCGCGATGACCGTTCGTTCTCGCTACGCCAAGTTGCGACGAGGTGCGGGATTACGCCGGCCTACCTTTCGCGGGTCGAGCGGGGCGAAGTCGCACCTCCGGGCGAAGAGACGCTCCTCCGGCTTGCCGCTGACATCAAGGAGGACCCGGACGTCCTGATGGCGCTTGCAGGCAAGGTTTCCAAGGATTTGCGGGCTGCCATCCTGGCTCGGCCCAAACTGTTCGCGGAGTTGATCCGCGCCGTGAAGGAAATGCCCGACCATGCGGTGCTGCGCATCGTGCGGGAGGTTCGTGACGGTGAATGGTGACGAGGGAGGACGTAATGCCGACACTTGAATACGATCGCCTTGTTTTTCGCTTTCCCGAAATTGAACCGGAAGCGCAATTTGCGATCGATTTTCAGCGCACGTTGCGGGTACCCGATACGGAGCAGACTTATCCGCTCCCCGCGGGTCTGGGAAATTTTCCGGTCCGCCATGTCGAGGACCATATGCGGAATCTGCCGGCGAAAACGGCTGAGCGAGGCGGGGTGATCCTGCCCATGTGGCAGGCCGAAGCGATGTGGCTAAATTTTTCCAATTATGGTGGCTTAACAGGTCTCGACTTTCCGGTCGCAATCAAGGTGGCGGCGGGCAAGATCAATGCCGTTTCGGGTGACGCCTGGCGGACTGGTCTGCATCGCGATCCTCAGGATTACATGGTCTCGCCTCTGCAGCCCTGGCTGGATGGCTTTGCGATTGAGAAGGGGGTGATCCGCCAGTTTGTCGCGATGCCGCTTGGCGATGGCTGCAGCGTCGAGGAACAGGTGACAGGCGAAGCTGAATGGGGCGGAATGCAGATTGCCGTGACGCCAGTCAAGCGTGAGGTTTGGGACCGACTGCGGAAAGAACATGCAAATCGCGGAGTGCGGCGTCGATCTTTCCTTGAGGATTGCGGGGATCGTACCGGCATTTCCCTTTCGATGATGGGCATGGCTACCGGCGGCCGGATGAAGCAGGCAATTTATCCTGACCGATACGGGATCGCTGATTGGGATGAATCACAGACGCAGCGCGTATTTGTAAGTTTGGTCCATGGGAAAGACTGGACGAAGGTCACTGGCGAGCCAGCGACGCGTCATCCGCCGAGTCCCAAAAAATATGCGGAGGCTAAAATCCCATGGTTCGATTATTACGGAGCCGATACAAAGGACTGCGCCGCGTTGCTGGGTAGCGAAAAGCTCGAAGGCGTGAAATCGGTGGCCAACAAATTTAAGGAGACGACCGGCTCTGACCTCGCCTCGGCTGACGATGTCGTAATTGAAGAGCGCATCGTCCTGCACACGAAGCGCGAGGGTTTTCGCGAGGTGAAGTGAACCGCTCCGGACTTGCCGGAGGCAGTTTTGTTCAAATCAAGCCGCCATGGCTATCAAGTTGTTCCAGGCGGCAAGGACTCACATGTCAAACTGGCGAAGCTTAGCGCGCAGACGATCATCCTGCCGGGAAACCGGCCAATACTATCGCCGGGCGTCGTCAAGCACGCGATCGAAACAGCAATCGGCCAGGCGGTTCCCCTCTCGAGGCTACCAGAATTACTCGATGGCCGGTTGAACCGACAACCGCTATAGGCAAGGCTGGAATCCAAACCGATGCAATACGACAAGCTTCTAAGCAAGAAACAGCGAGCTAACGCAACACTTATTGCCGCCGAAAAACGAATATCCAAAACTGAAGCCTGCGGAATTCTTCTCGCGCGGCTCGCCCAAGAACAAAACCTATCAATCGACGATTTCATTAAGCTCTCTCTCAAACAAAGGAAGCTTACCCATTTGCACATACTCGATGAAAAAGAACGGCTGACGAGAGCCAGCATTTTTGCAAATTCTGTCGCAATGAAGATGAAAATGCGCGAACTTATTGGTCCTCGTATAGAAAGCGCGACTGCACGAACTTTGGACGCGAGTCCCATCGATACTGCGGCGCGAACTCAGTGTGGGCAGAAAAACAAGTCTCGAAAGTGAAAATAGCGCTCCCGAGTTACGGTGATGGCGTGGACGGCGCCCCGAAGCGGCATCGATGTGCCACAATGATCGTCGTCGAAGCAACCGTCAGATGGCGCGCCGTCCATCGGCAAGTCTATCCAGGATCTATCTTCTGTCACGCGCGTCGGCCTCGATCTGGCCAAGAACGTGTTTCAGGTCCATGTGGTTGACGCCCAAGGCGCGGCGATTGTCGCCAGGCCCGTCCGGCGCGGCCAGGTCTTGAAGTTTTTCGTCGCGCTGCCGCCCTACATCGTCGGCGTCGGCATTACGGTGACATGATACGATTCCCCTTATTCATTTCGCTATTTGGTACGATTCCATCGCAATGCGGCGAGACGTTTTCCGCCATTTTTCAGCGGTTTGATGGGTGGATTGCAGCACAGCGCGCGCATCGGACGGGCCGAAGGCCGGATCCGTTGGCTCGCATGACGGATAGGGGGCGATGGCCCACAAGCCAGATCCGCGTGCTCGCGCTCAGACCTGCCGGATCGGGCCGGGATATTGCGCCACCAGCGCGTCGCCGGTCAGAAGCGTGACGGACTCCGCAATGGCCTGGGCGACCAGCATACGGTCGAAGGGGTCCTTGTGCAAAGGCGGCAGAAGGTCGATGGCGACGGCATGGGCGCCCGTGACCGCAAGTTCGACATAGCCGTTGTCGATGAGGCCGCGCCGCAAAAGGCGCGGCCAAAACTCCCGTCCGCGCCATGACGCCGCACTGAATCGTTCGACACGGCAAATCTCCAGCCGGCGCTTCCCAAAGGCGCCGACCGTGCTTATCTAGCCGCCATGCGCGCTTCCGATCTCGACATTCTCATCATTCCCGGCCTTGGCGGCTCCGGTCCCGATCACTGGCAGAGCCGCTGGGCGCAGAAGCTTTCGACCGCCCGCGTCGTC
>JAJYAH010000090.1 GCA_021779635.1 Pseudomonadota bacterium
AATGAGGAATCCGCCAACACCCTTCCAGTTCCATCAATGCCGATTTCATGGAATCGGTCGTCTAGTCCTTCGGACTATCCCGGAATGACATCAAGCAGCGCCTCACGTTGGCGCTCCGGATTTCACAAGCTTGTAGACCACCGAATCCATCAGCGCCTGAAACGATGCGTCGATGATATTGGGCGATACGCCGATCGTGGTCCAGCGTTCTCCCTTCTCGTCCTCGCTCTCGATCAGCACCCTTGTCACCGCCTCGGTGCCGCCATTGAGGATACGCACGCGGTAATCGATCAGCTTCAAGCCGTCGATGTATTTCTGGTACTTGCCGAGATCCTTGCGCAACGCGACATCGAGCGCATTGACGGGGCCGTTGCCCTCGGCGGCCGAGATCAATCGCTCCCCGGCGACGTCGACCTTCACCACCGCCATCGCCACCGTCACGCGCTGGCCGTTGGCGTTATAGCGCTGCTCGACATTGACATCGAATTGCTCGACCCGGAAATATTCCGGCACCCGGCCCAGCGTGCGCCGCGCCAGCAGGTCGAACGACGCGTTGGCGGATTCATAGGCGTAGCCGGCAGCCTCCCGCTCTTTCAATTCCTCGACCAGACGAACGAGCTTCGGATCGTTCTTGTCGTAGGAAATGCCGGCGCGGTCGAGTTCGGCGATGACGTTCGAACGCCCGGCCTGGTCCGACACCAGCACCTTGCGATGATTTCCCACCGTCTCGGGCGGGACATGTTCGTAAGTGTGGGGATCCTTGAGGACCGCCGAAGCATGGATGCCGGTCTTGGTCACGAAGGCGCTCTCGCCGACATAGGGCGCATGGCGGTTCGGCGCACGATTGAGCATGTCGTCCAGCGTCCGCGAGACCTTCATCAAGGTTGCCATCTTGTCCGGCGACACGGCGATTTCGAAGGCATCGGAAAATTCGCGCTTCAGCCGCAGGGTCGGAATCAGCGAACACAGATTGGCGTTGCCGCAGCGTTCGCCGAGACCGTTCAGCGTGCCCTGGATTTGCCGGACGCCGGCGCGCACCGCCGCCAGTGAATTGGCGACCGCCTGATCCGTGTCGTTATGGGCGTGAATGCCGACATGATCGCCCGGAATCTGCTTCACGACTTCGCCGACGATGGTCTCGACCTCGTGCGGCATGGTGCCGCCATTGGTGTCGCACAACACCACCCAGCGTGCGCCGGAATCATAGGCGGCCCTGGCGCAGGCCAGTGCGAATTCCGGATTCTCCTTGTAGCCGTCGAAGAAATGCTCGCAGTCGAGCATGACCTCGCGGCCGGCCGCCTTCGCCGCCCCCACGCTGTCGCGGATCGAGGCGAGATTTTCCTCGTTGGTGGTCTCGAGCGCTACCCGCACCTGATAGGCCGACGATTTCGCGACAAAGCAGATCGCATCGGCCTTGGCTTCCAATAGCCCCGCCAGGCCCGGATCGTTCGAGACGGAACGGCCCGGCCGCCGGGTCATGCCGAACGCCGTGAAGCGGGCGTGATCGAGTTTCGGCTTCGTTGCGAAGAATTCGGTGTCGGTGGGATTGGCGCCGGGATAGCCGCCCTCGACATAATCGATGCCGAGGTCATCGAGCATCTGCGCGATCAGCTGCTTGTCATGCAGGGTGAAATCGACGCCATTGGTCTGGGCCCCATCGCGCAACGTGGTGTCGAACAGATAGAGGCGTTCGCGGTTCATGTCGGAACTCCCGGTGACGCGCCGCCGGCCAGCGTCTTCTGCATCGTGGTGTTGGCCAGCCATTCGCCATTGACCGTCACGGTGTTGCGCTGCAGGCCGACATAGCCGCGCTTCTGGAAAAATCCCTCCGCGTTGTCGCTGGCATCGACCGTGAGGCGCTTGGCGCCGCGTCCGCCGGCGAGCTTTTCGAGCGCCTCGCACAGCATCGACGCCACGCCCTGGCCGGCCGCGCCGGGATGAACGTAGAGCATATCGATATGATCGGCGCCTTTCAGCGAGGCAAATCCTACCGGAGAATTCTGCAACGTGGCGATCAGCGTAAGTTCGGAGGCCAGACGCTTGCCGAATTGTTCCTCGTCATCGGCAGCGCTGGCCCACGCCTCCTGCTGCGCTTCGTTGTAATCCTCGCCGGTCAATTCCTCGATGGCCGCAACGAAGATCGCCGCCAAGATCGGCGTATCGGCAGCGAGAAACGGCCGCAAAGCAGGCTTGGGCAGCGTCTGTCCCATCGCTTACCAGGCTCCTGCTAATTTCAGCACAGGACGTCTCATCGCGCGATCTCCCAGGTGGTGATGGGATTGCCATCGGCATCCTTGCCATCCTTTAGAATTACCTTCATCGCGGCAAGTTCGTCGCGGATGCGATCGGATTCTTTGAAATCTTTTCGCGCGCGGGCCGAGCTGCGTGCTTCAAGCTTTGCCTCTATTTGGCTTCGAAATTCCTTCGGCATCAAATGACCCGCAGCTTGGCCAATGGATGCAAGTTCCGACGAGGACATCAAATGCATATCCAAGAGTCCCAACCACTGTCCGGAATCATAGAGCGATTTTGCTGCGCTGGAATCTCCCTTTCGGGCAAATTCTGCTAGCTTGTGCATTTCAGCGATTGCCAAGGGAGTATTTAGATCGTCCGATAAAGCGCCCATGATCGAAGGTACCGCAGGGCCCTCCGAGACAAGAGACGACGGATTACGTTTCAATATATTTGCCCAATTGAGAATTGTCCGCTCAGATTCTTCCAAGCCTTTCACGGTCCAATCTATAGGTGAGCGGTAGTGAGTTTTCAGCATCGCGAGACGCAATGTCCGACCCTCCCAAGATCGTCCACCAAAGCTCCGGCTATGCAGCAATTCGCTGATCGTCACGAAGTTGCCGTCCGACTTCGACATCTTCGCGCCTTCGACCTGCAGGAAGCCGTTGTGCATCCAGTAGTTCGCCACGCGGCCTTCGTGAAAGGCGCAGCAGCTTTGGGCGAGTTCGTTTTCATGATGTGGAAACACCAGATCGATGCCGCCACCGTGAATGTCGAATTGCTCGCCGAGATGCTTCCATGCCATCGCCGAGCATTCGATGTGCCAACCCGGACGGCCCTCCGTTTTGATACCCGATGGCGACGGCCATGACGGCTCGCCGGGCTTCGATGGCTTCCACAACACGAAGTCGGTAACATCGCGCTTATAGGGCGCGATATCGACGCGCGCACCAGCGATCATCTCATCGAGCGAGCGGTTGGCGAGCGCGCCATAGCGCGGCAAAATGGAATTGGCCGCGTTCATCGCCTGCGGCGAGAACAGCACATGGTCTTCCGCGACATAGGCAAAACCGCCCTGCACCAGCTTCTCGATGATCGAGCGCATTTCCGCGATATGCTCGGTCGCGCGCGGCTGAACCGTCGGATTCAGACAGCCGAGCGCATGGATATCGTCGTGAAACTGCTTTTCGGTGACTTCCGTGACCTTGCGGATCGCCTCGTTCAGCGGCAGGCCGGGAAAATCCCGTGCCGCCCGATCGTTGATCTTGTCGTCGACGTCGGTGATGTTGCGGACATAGGTGACATGGGTCTCGCCGTAGAGATGGCGCAGTAGCCGGAACAGCACGTCGAACACGATCACCGGGCGCGCATTGCCGATATGGGCGAAGTCATAAACGGTCGGCCCGCAGACATACAGGCGCACATTCGCCGGATCGAGCGGCACGAACGGCCGCTTCTCCCGGGTCAAGGTATCGTAGAGTCGTAATTCCATGGATATCCCGTCCCTTGCGGCCGGGCGTCCAGTGATCTCGGGTGAGAAAAGACGGCCTCAGCCAGCGAATCGCTAGCTCATAATCTCGCGGCAAATGCCACAAATGGCGAGAAAACCGTTCATGCGGCTACCATGGGCCAGCCCAGGGGATGCCGTCAAGGTCGCTGAAAGCCGATTTCGGCCATGAATCCGCCCCGCCGGGCATGGTTAATCATTATTAACGTTTTGGGCCTATCGAATGGGGGGTAGCCCTCATTCCCCGGTGCAGCATGCGATCCACATCAGCGTTTTTGGCCTGTGCGTTCCTCCTTGCCGCGTCGGCGGCTTCCGCCGAAAGCCGCGTTTTCATCATCGCCAACCAGGCGGACGGTTATGGTGTCGACCAGTGTCTCGCCCAGGGCGAAAAATGCGGCGCGCATGCCGCCCGCTCCTATTGCCAGTCGCGGGATTTCGCCGAGGCTTCGTCCTATCGGCGTGTCGACCCGGACGAAATCACGGGATCGGTTCCCAAGACCGTCGGCAGCTGCCACCACGCCGGTTGCAACGAATACGTCGCCATTACCTGCCGACGCTGAAGCCGCCTGCCGCGGCAGAAATCAAGGGTTTTCGTGCCACACCGGCGCCCCGGAAACGACGTGACGCTGCCCAGAGAAGCGGCTATGTGAAGCCCCATGCTGGCCGCGCCTTTGGTTCACCGCGCGGGCTCTCTAATGGCCGGATATGCCTGAAAAGTTGATCTCCCCCTTCTCCAGATGGATTCTTGCCTGCGCCGCCCTGCTCGGCAGCGCTGCGCTGGGCCTCAATGCCTACGCGCAGACGACTCCAGGCCCGCCGCCGCCGCCGCCAGCGCAGGGCGCACCGGTCAATCCGGTCTGCCCGCGGCTGGAGGCGCAATTGGCGACGATCGACCATGGCGGCAGCGCGGACCCGGCCAGGGACGAACAGGTGCGCCGCTACCAGGATGCCGCGGCCAGGCAGCAGGGCGAACTCGATCGCGTGACGTCGCAGGCCCGGCGCATGGGTTGCGACAGTTCCGGGTTTTTCTCGCTGTTCAACGGCCAATCGGCGCAATGCGGCCCGGTCAACAACCAGATCCAGCAGATGCGCGCGAACCTCGACCAGATCACCACCAACCTCGAGCGGCTGCGCGGCGGCGGCTTCGGCGACGCCGACCGCGACAATCAGCGCCGCTCGGTTCTGCTGGCGCTGGCGCAGAATAGTTGCGGGCCTCAATACGCCAACGCCCTCCGAGGCCAGGGCAATTTTCTGGACAATCTGTTCGGCAACAACAATCCGGCCGGGGGCAGTCCAGGCGCTCCCGCAGGCGATTTCGGTCCGCAATCCGGTACCTACCGCACCGTCTGCGTCCGCAGCTGTGACGGTTTCTATTTTCCGATCTCGTTCGCCACCGTGCCCGCCCGCTTCGCCGACGACGAGAAGACCTGCAAAAATCTCTGCCCGGCCGCCGAGGCCACCCTGTTCGCCTATCGCAATCCCGGCGAGGACATGAGCCAGGCGGTATCGATCAACGGACAACCCTATTCGTCATCGCCGAATGCATTTCGCTATCGTCAGGAGTTCAATCCATCCTGCTCGTGCAAGGCCCCCGGACAGACCTGGGCCGACGCGCTGAAAAGCATCGACGATACAGCCGCCGCCCAACAACAGGGCGATATTATCGTCACCGAAGAGAGCGCCAAGAAGATGTCGCGCGCGCCGACCAAACCGACGACACCGGCCGCAACCAAGAAGGGCACGACGGCGACCAACACGGCGGCGACCACCGCGTCGGCACCTGACGATCCGACAAGCACCACGCCCGCCTCCTCCGCCGCTGCGCCAGCCAACAAACCGATCCGGTCGGTCGGACCGACCTTCATCCCGGCGCGTTAGAGCCTATCCGTCAAACGCTTCCGCCGACCCGCGGCTGGCACGCGATACCAGATCGTTGTCGGGTTCCGGCAACGGCTTGCCGGTATCGCGAAACTTGTTGGTGATGGGATAGCGGCGGTCGCGGCCGAAATTCCGGCGCGTCACCTTGACGCCCGGCGCCGCTTGACGCCGCTTGTATTCGGCGATATTGAGCAGGCGGTCGATCCGCGCCACCACATCGCGATCGAATCCGGCCGCGACGATCGACGCCAGCGGCTCTTCCCGCTCCACCAGCCGTTCCAGGACCGCATCGAGCATGTCGTAAGGCGGCAGCGAATCCTGATCGGTCTGGTTTTCGCGCAGCTCCGCGGTCGGCGGCCGCGTGATGATGTTCACGGGAATGACTTCGCCCGACGGGCCCAGCGCGCCGTCCGGCTTCCACGAATTGCGCAGAATTGAAAGCCTGAACACCTCGGTCTTGTAGATATCCTTGATCGGATTGAAGCCGCCGTTCATGTCGCCATAGAGCGTGGCGTATCCCACCGACATTTCGGACTTGTTGCCGGTCGTGACCACCATCGCGCCGGTCTTGTTGGAGATTGCCATCAACAGCGTGCCGCGGGTGCGCGCTTGCAGGTTCTCTTCGGTGATGTCGCGCGGCAGACCTTTGAACGTGTCCGACAAAATCGCCTCAAAGCCGTTCACCGCCTGCGCGATCGGCAGCACCTCGTAGCGGATGCCGAGCGCATGCGCGAGCTGCGCGGCGTCATCGAGCGACACCTGCGCGGTAAAGCGAAACGGCAGCATCACGCCGCGGACGCGTTCCGCCCCCAGCGCATCGACCGCAATCGCCGCGCACAGCGCCGAGTCGATGCCGCCGGACACGCCCAGCAACACGCCGGGAAATCCGTTTTTGACGACATAATCGCGCAGACCCAGCACGCAGGCAGCGTAGTCGCCCTTGTCGCCATCGACCACGGCTGCGACCGGCCCGGCGCAGCGCCAGCCGGATTCGCTTTTGCTCCAGCGCAGCGTCGTGATGGTTTCCTCGAACGCCGGCAATTGCGCCGCCACCGACAGGTCGGCATTCAAGGCAAACGACGCGCCGTCGAATACGAGTTCGTCCTGGCCCCCGATCTGGTTGAGATAAATCAGCGGAAGCCCGCTCTCGGTGACCCGCGCCACCGCGATCGACAGCCGCAAATCGCCCTTGTCGCGCGCATAGGGCGAGCCGTTCGGCACGATCAGGATTTCCGCGCCGGTCTCGGCCAGACACTCGACGACGTTTTCGTACTCCTCGGATTCCTCGAGCCAGATATCCTCGCAGATGGGAACGCCGACCCGGATGCCGCGGACGGTGACCGGCCCGGCGGCAGGTCCGCGCGCGAACAGCCGCTTTTCATCGAACACGCCGTAATTCGGCAGGTTGGCCTTGAAGCGAATGGCCGCCACGCGCCCGCCGTCCAGCAGGGCGCAGGCATTGTAGAGCTTGCCGTCCTCGACCCAGGGACTGCCGACCAGCATCGCCGGGCCGCCGTCCGCGGTGTCACGCGCCAGCCCCTCGATGGCGGCACGGCATTCGGCCTGAAACGCCGGTTTCAGCACCAGATCTTCCGGCGGATAGCCGGCAATGAACAATTCAGGCAACACCACGAGATCGGCGCCGGCGGCGCGGCCTTGGGCGCGCGCGGCACGCGCCTTGGCGGCATTGCCCGCGACGTCGCCCACCGTCGGATTCAACTGGGCCAGCGTGATCGTAAAGTGAGCGGCAGGTTCGGTCATGGAGCGATGGTGCCTTGCGCGCGGGCAAACTGCAATTGCATGGTCAGATCACGCCTATGCGTTCGACGATGGCGAACAACCAGAACAGACCGGCCACCACCGACGCGACGCCCACCGCCGCCGAGCCCATATCCTTGACCCGGCCGATCTGCGGGTCATGGTCGGTGGTCAGCCGGTCGGAGAGCTTCTCGATCGCGGTATTGAGCAATTCGACCACCAGCACCAGGGCGACAGCGGCGACCAGTTCGACGCGGCGCATTACGGTCGCGCCGATCAGACATGCGAACGGCAGCGCGAGCGCCAGCGCGATCAGCTCCTCGCGAACGGCCTGTTCGGAGCGGATAGCAAAGGCGAGGCCGTTGCGCGTATTGATCGTGGCCCGCCAAAGCCGCAACAAGTCAGAGCCCCGCCGCGACCGGCATCGGCTTCACCTTGTTGCCACGCTCCTGCTTGAGCAATTCCGCGATCAGGAAAGCCATGTCGATCGACTGCTCGGCATTGAGGCGGGGATCGCAGACGGTGTGATAGCGGTCGCTGAGGTCCTCATAGGTGATGGCGCGCGCCCCGCCGATGCATTCGGTCACGTCCTGGCCGGTCATTTCCAGATGGACGCCGCCGGCATGGGTGCCCTCCGCAGCATGGATGGTGAAGAACGACTTCACCTCGGACAGGATCCGGTCGAACGGGCGGGTCTTGTAGCCGCTGTTCGAGGCGATGGTGTTGCCATGCATCGGATCGCAGGACCAGACGACCATCCGGCCTTCGCGCTGTACGGCGCGGATCAACTGCGGCAAATGATCGCCGATCTTGTCCGAGCCGAAGCGGTTGATCAGCGTGAGGCGGCCGGGCTCGTTGTCCGGATTGAGCACGTCGATCAGCCGCAACAGTTCGTCCGGCTTGAGCGACGGCCCGCACTTCAATCCGATCGGATTCTTGATGCCGCGGAAATATTCGACATGGCCGTGATCGAGCTGCCGGGTCCGGTCGCCGATCCAGATCATGTGACCTGACGTCGCGTACCAGTCGCCGGTCGTGGAATCGACCCGGGTGAAGGCCTGCTCGTAGCCGAGCAGCAGCGCTTCATGGCTGGTGTAGATATCGGTGGCGCGCAGCTCGGGGTGGCTTTCGAGATCAAGACCGCAGGCGCGCATGAAATTCAGCGCATCCGAAATGCGATCCGCCAATTCCTTGTAGCGGCGCGATTGCGGGGAATCCCTGAGGAAGCCCAGCATCCACTGGTGCACGCTGCCGAGATTGGCGAAGCCGCCGGTCGCGAACGCGCGCAGCAGGTTCAAGGTCGCCGCCGACTGGCGATACGCCATCAACTGGCGCTGCGGATCGGGGGTGCGCGACCCCGCGGTGAACGCGATGTCGTTGACGATATCGCCGCGATAGCTCGGCAGCTCGACGTCGCCGATCTTCTCCATCGGCGACGAGCGCGGCTTGGCGAACTGTCCGGCGATGCGGCCGACCTTCACCACCGGCACCGCACCGGCATAGGTCAGCACCACCGCCATCTGCAGCAGCACCCGGAAGAAATCCCGGATATTGTTGGCGCCGTGCTCGGCGAAGCTTTCGGCGCAGTCGCCGCCCTGCAGCAGGAAGGCCTCGCCTGCGGCTACGCGCGCAAGCGCCTTTTTCAGGTTACGGGCCTCACCTGCAAAAACCAGCGGAGGAAACGTGGCAAGCTGCGCCTCGACATCGGCCAATGCCTTGGCATCGGGATATTCGGGGATCTGTAGCACCGGCTTGGTGCGCCAGCTGTCGGGTGTCCACCGCTCGGACATAACGTCAACTCCTGAGCAAATACCGCTACTTATCTGCGGTAGCGAAGGGCCGGGTTATACACAGGCTGTCAGCCGACCGCCAGTTGGATTTGCTTTATGACAAGCCCTTGCGGCAAAAGCCGAATTCGCATTTGCTGGTTTCGACACGATTGCTCGGGGGAGATCGCGGTGGCTGAGGCTGCGCTGGACGACGTCTTCATCGATGACATCACCTTCCCCGCCACCGATCGATATTTGCTGGGGGCCACGCTGTTTTTGCCCCGTGGCGCCAAGCGCCATGCCGTCCTGATCAATTCGGCCACCGCCGTGCCGCGCAAGGTCTACCGGGGGTTTGCAGGCTATCTCGCCGGCCGCGGCTGCGCGGTCTTGACCTACGACTACCGCGGCACCGGTGACAGCAGGCAGAAGTCGCTGGTCGGCTACAACCAGGTCAAATCGCTGGTCGGCTTCAAGGCCTCGATGTCGGATTGGGCCGCCCTCGATGCCACCGCCGCGGTGGCCTGGATGCGCGAACGCTACAAGAATTTGCCGCTCACCTATGTCGGCCATTCGTTCGGCGGCCAGGCGCTCGGGCTGCTCGCCAACAACAACGAGGTCTCGCGCGCGCTGCTGATCGCCGCCCAGGCCGGATACTGGAAGCTGATGGCTTCGCCGGAACGCTATCGCGTCTATGCCATGCTGAATTTCTTCGGCGTTCCCCTCACCCGGCTCTTGGGCTATGCGCCAGGCTGGGGCGGCCTCGGCGAGGATTTGC
Source organism: Pseudomonadota bacterium (assembly GCA_021779635.1). The sequence goes on from JAJYAH010000090.1 coordinate 9,920, forward strand.
CCAAGGGCGTGTTTGAGCAGTGGGTCGGCTGGGTGATGAGCGAGCGTTATCTGTTCAGCGATGCCAAGCTCGGCGCGTTGCAGAATTTTCCGAAATATCACGGCGCGATGCGCGCGCTGTGCTTTTCCGACGACCCATGGGCGACGCGCCCGGCGGTCGAACTTCTCTGTTCGGAATTTACCGCGGCCAAGCCGGAAATCCTGACGGTGACGCCCGGCGACGCCGGTGCTGCCCGGATCGGCCATCTCGGTTTTTTCCGACCCGAGCATCGCGACACACTCTGGCGAGGGGCCGCGGAATGGCTTCAGGCGACGGAGTAGTTGGTTCAATTTTCAAAGAGCCAGAAGCTTCGCAAAGAGCCGTCACTGCAAGGAGCGAAGCCACGAAGCAATCCATTCTTGCTTTGCGGCTTTATGGATTACTTCGCTTCGCTCGCAATGACGGCACCTTAATTTCGGACGCGAATTCTCGTCTCGCGGCGCGATGCGCCCGAGTTGGTGCTCGAAACCTTCCGCCCCAATGAGGGCGTGGGGAATGCCGGGTGCCCGTTGCACCCGCAGCCGCGCGTGGTGAGTAGTAAGCACGCGCGTTAGTCACCACGGTCGCACCGGAACACCCGGCATTCCCGCACGCGAATGGTTTTAACGGCTTCTTCCGCGCTTTCCCCGGCGATCGGGCTTGTTTGTCACCGTCGCCTGCGGATTAAGGCTGGTCCGCGCCCGGTCGGGCCGACTTCGCCTCCGCAGACTTGACGCCGGCGTCGAGGCGTCAGGACCACACGACTTCACCGTCCGCGTCAGCATCGTTCGTCCGCGCGCTCCTGACCGCTCACGGAAAACCCGCCCTGCGATCACGTCCACGCACTCGACGCTGCCGCGTCCACCGCATCCCATCCCAACGTTCGTGACGATCGCGATACGCCCCTTGTGGGGGATGAGACGGCAACGGATATGCAGGTGATTTGGGCAAATATGGAATCAAAATATTTTTGCGAACGGGGCTGGACAGGCAAATCAATAGGCAGCCTGCCGGGCAAATCAGCAATGGGACCGCTACCGCCAATCGCAGCCTTCGGGCGACTTCCAGCGTCGGAATGTTCTTGATCTTCTCACCGAGCTTGCGCTCGGCCACGGTCGGCCCTTGGAGAGCTGCAACGTAAGATGAACCAAAGCAAAACGGCTTCCGGCCGGGACGAGGACCGCAGAAATCCCCTGAGAAGATTTGGCCATGATGAACTGCTACGATGTCCGCTCGATGCGGTCGCATCGACAGTCTGCACACGAGCCAATACGTGCGCGCATCAGTCGGCTTGAAACAACGAGCCAACGCGCTCGGAGGAATTCATGAACTGGATTGAAGCTGCCGGCTATCTGGCTTCCGCGCTCGTGCTGGCTACATTTTGCATGAAGACGATGATCCCTTTGCGGTGCGCGGCGGTTTGCAGCAATGTCGCTTTCATCGTCTACGGCTTCTACGACGACCTCTATCCTGTCCTCGTTCTGCACGGGATATTGCTGCCCCTGAACGTCTGGCGTGCCGTCCAGATGCTGCGGTTGATCCGGCGGGTCGAGGCAGCTTCGAAAGATGATCTCTCCACGGACTGGCTAAGGCCGTTCATGAAGGAAACGCAATTGAAGGCCGGCGAAGTGATCTTCAACAGAGGGGACCATGCCGATCGCCTCTACATGATCATAACCGGCGACATCCATCTTGAGCAGATCGATCTGACCTTGCGCGCCGGTGACCTGTTTGGAGAGATCGGCTTGTTTTCCGCAGACCACAAACGAACCCAAACGGCCCGTGCACGGACGGATGTCGATCTTCTCTGGATCAGCGAAGGCGAGCTGGCGCAAATCTGCTATCAAAATCCCGGAATAGCGTTCTACTTCCTCAAGCTGACGACCAATCGCCTGCTCGCCAACGCCTCACGTGCCTTGGCCGGAACAGAAGTCGCCTTGCAGGCGTCCTCTTCAGGATAAGGCCATCGTCATCGGCCGCCGCCGAGGCGCGACAGCGCTTCGTTCAATTCGTGAATCTGATAGGGCTTGCGAAGTATCGGAAACTCCGCTGCGGCATTTCGCGCCGCTTCGCTGTACCCGGAGGCCAGCAGGATCGGCAGCCCAGGGTGTTTTTGCTTTAGCACGCGTGCCAGCGCAAGCCCGTCCATCTTGCCGGGCATCACGATATCGCTGAGAACGAGGTCGATACCATGGGCGGCGATTTCGCTGAGGGCCATGTCGACATCCGACGCCCAGCGAACAGCGTAGCCGAGTTCTTCCAGCAGACCTGCGGATGCGTTCGCTACCTCAGGATTGTCCTCGACCAGCAGGACAGTGCCGGTGCTGCGACGGCCTATTTCTTTCGACGGCCGTTTTAATGTCGCTGTACTGCGTGGCAGGCAGACAGTGAACGATGTGCCTTTGCCGAGTTCGCTGTCGACCGCGATCGTGCCACCTGCCTGATGAACGAAACCGTGGACTTGCGAAAGTCCCAGACCTGTTCCTTTGCCAATCGGTTTGGTGGTAAAAAACGGATCGAATATCTTTGCAACCACGTCGTCGGGAATGCCGACGCCGGTGTCCCTGACCTTGATGGCCACAAAATCGCCTTTGGTACCGCCATCGTCGACGAAAACATTGCTGGCTAGGACCGTCACATTGCCGCCCTGCGGCATGGCATCGCGCGCATTGATGACCAGGTTGACCAGCGCCGTTTCGAACTCCGCCGGATCCACCGTGATCGGCCATATCCCGTCGTCTACCTCGATGTGCAGTTCGATGGCGCTGCCGAGCCCTGTGTCGAGAACCTCGCGCAGCGAGAAGATGCAGTCGCGCACGTCGATGGTCTGGGGATTGACGCTCTGCCGGCGAGCGAATGACAGAAGCTGGCTGGTCAACGCGGCCCCTCGTTGAGAGGCCGCATCGATCGCCTGGACGGCACGAAGCGCTTTCGGATCGTCCGCCGCCACCTTCTTCAACGCGTTGAGGCCGCCGGAAATAACCATGAGAAGATTGTTGAAGTCGTGTGCCACCCCACCGGTAAGCTGTCCCAGTGCGTCAAGTTTCTGCGACTGAGCCAGCTTTAGCTGAAGTTTTTCCATCTCCTGCTGGGCCTCGCGACGCTCAGTGATGTCACGGGTGATTTTGGCGAAGCCGAGAAGCCTGTTCTCCTCATCGCGTATCGGATCAATGACAACACTTGCCCAAAAGAACGTGCCATCCTTGCGAACGCGCCAGCCCTCTTCCTCGTAGCGGCCGTTTTCCAGCGCAAGCCGGAGGGCGCGCGCGGGCCGGCCGGCGGCCTGGTCTGCGCTGGAGTAGAAGCGGGAGAAGTGCTGCCCGATGATTTCTTCCGGCCGGTAGCCTTTGATGCGCTGACCACCGGCGTTCCAGTTGGTAACCACGCCATTGGGATCGAGCATGTAGAGCGCATAATCGATGACGCCATTCACCAGCAGACGAAAGTGTCTTTCGCTCTCGCTGAGGGCGTCGGCGGCCTGGTTTCGCTCGGTAATGTCGCGCGTAATCTTGGCGAAGCCGACGAGTTCATTTTCCTCATAGAGCGGGTCAATGACAACCGATGCGAGAAACTTCGAGCCATCCTTGCGCACCCGCCACCCCTCGGCCTCGAACTTTCCGTCATTGCGAGCCGTTTCGAGGGAACGGGCCGGCAATCCCGCCTCGCGATCCTCCGGGGAATAGAACATCGAGAAATGCCGGCCGACAACTTCGTCTGCCTCGTATCCCTTGATGCGTTTGGCGCCGGCATTCCAGTTAAGGATGATGCCATCGGGGTCCAGCATATAGATAGCGTAGTCGACGACCCCCTCGACCAGCAGGCGGAACTTGCGCTCGCTTTCGAACAAGCCGCGCCTCCGGCCAGCCTTTTTTGCCATCTGATGTTTCCCAACCGTAACTTCGGCTAACGACCAGACAGGCGACTTGTTCCAGGCAATGTCACGCCCCAGCAGGTTAACATCCCTCCCCGGCCGCCCCCTACTCCGCCGCTTCCCGCACGTATCGCGCGCTCGGTGTCCGCATCGTCACCAGTTCCTCCGCGGCGGTCGGGTGCAGGGCCATGGTGGCGTCGAAATCGGCCTTGGTCGCCTTCATCTTGACGGCGATGGCAACGACCTGAACCATTTCGGCAGCACCATCGCCGACGATGTGACAGCCGACCACGCGATCGCTGGTGCCGTCGACCACCAGCTTCATCAGCATCCGGGTATCGCGGCCCGA
>JAJYAH010000091.1 GCA_021779635.1 Pseudomonadota bacterium
TCTGTCCCGCGCTGTTCATCTGTGGTGTGGCGCCGGAACCGGAATATTGGCAACGGTGCCCTGGAGGGCATCCAGCTTCTCGGTCAGCGTTGCGATCAACTCGGATAGCCTTTTCGTCTCCGCCTTCTGGGCAGCGAGCTGGTCCTGAACGACCTGTAGCTGGTCGACGGCCTGCTGCTGTGTCACCTGCAGACCCTTCGCCGTCTCAAGAATCTCGTCTGAGACTTGCTCGCGCGCTGCTGTCGACACAGTGCTGGCGCTGGAAGGCAAAGCTGCCACCGTGCTGCTGCCGAAGCCCCAAAACAGCGCGCAGCCGAGGCCTATCAATATGATGGCCAGCGCTACGGCGAGTACCCGCAATCGGCGAATCCCTATGACAGCGCGATCCTCTTGATGTCTCTGACGCGAAAACGAAGCATCTACCATGGTGAACACTCGCTGGCGCCTTAGCCGGTCTCCCGCCGCTGCCCCAAAAATGCTTTTCGCTATCTTCCCAGGGTCTTCGCAATTCAATTTTCTGCGAAGATTGGACGTGCGATGTGTCGGCTAAGCCATTGAATCTATTGGTCGGGGCAGCTGGATTCGAACCAACGACCTGCAGTACCCAAAACTGCCGCGCTACCAGGCTGCGCTATACCCCGAATATCCCAGGAAACGATGTCGATACACGCTAAAGGCAGCACCAGCAAGGCGCTGCGGGCCGCTTCAGCGGTGGTTAAACAGCGGATGCGCAACCCGGTCTCCCGGCGCGATCCCGTATTTTTGCGCGGTACCGGCGATCACTTCCAGCACCCCCTTCGCCAGTCCCCCTGACGGGATGATCTTGGTGGACAGCGGTTCGGTGTTTTCAGCAATTCGCAGGATCCGGCCGTCGGCCCGGATGAAAATCATGTCGAGTGGAATGTAGGTATTTTTCATCCACATCGAGACTTCCTGTTCCGGCGAGAAATCGAACAGCATCCCCTTCCCGTCCGCCAATTCCTTGCGGTACATCAGGCCCGTGGTTTTCTCTTCTTCGGTCGTCGCCATCTCGACCGAAAAAACCTGTACGCCGGACTTGGTGGCGATCTCAAGCGTCTGGAAGCTCGCCGCCCGGGCGCCAACGCCCAAGAACGCGCAGAGCGCGACGACCGCGGCCAAAGCGATCCAGAGCCACGCCCGCGGAAGCTGCCGATCAAAAACGCGATAGGAATTCATGGACAACGCTCTCACCCCGGGCCGTGAAGGATTTCGGGCCGACCCTAGCCTGACGATCGTGGCAAATACCAGACCACGTGCAAGACCGCGCGGGGCGAGCTTTTTGACGTCCGGCTGGAGTTTCAGATCGGCGGCGAGGAAGCGCGCGAGACCACGAGTGCCGGGATCAGTGCGACGAAAGTCCTTTAGTGCGAAGAGAGCCTTCTAGTGTGAAGAAGGCCTTCTGAAGAAGGCCTTCTAGTGTGAAGAAAGCCCTGGCGAGCCGGTTTCCGGCTGGATTTCGGCGGCCATCATGCCCTTGGAGCCGGGCCCAAACCGGACCAGCACGAACTGGCCGGGGCGCAACTCGGTCATTCCGAAGCGCCGCAATGTTTCCATGTGTACAAATATGTCCGGCGTCCCCTCGCCACAGGTCAGGAAGCCGAATCCGCGCAGGCGGTTGAACCATTTGACCTGCGCTCGCTCCAGACCGCTGGTCGGGGTCACGCTGACATGGGTACGCGGCGGCAGCATTTGCGCTGGATGGATCGCGGTTGATTCATCCATCGAGAGAATGCGGAACGCCTGATAACCCTTTGCGCGCTGCACGCATTCGCACACCAGCCGCGCGCCTTCATAAGCGGTTTGATAGCCGTCACGCCGCAGCACGGTGACGTGCAGAAGCACATCCGGCCAGCCATTGTCGGGAACGATGAAGCCGTAGCCCTTTGATGCATCGAACCATTTGATGACGCCGCTGATCTCGACGAGGTTTGCGGCGCTATCGCCGAGACCGGCAAACGCTTCGATCGTCGGATCGCGCTCGGTGCCGCCTGCAAACTCACCCGGACCAAGCCTGCTGGATCCCGTCCCGCTTGACGGGCCCCCGAGCTTCTTGGACTCAAATCCGTCCGACCCCATGACCCCGGACCCCACACTTCATCGACGGCCCGTCATGCTTGCGACAGCGCCGACACATGCGTCCATCCATGATAATTCATGACGACGCCACGCGAATCTCTCGAATCAAAGATAACACTCCCGCTTGTGGCGCATAGATAAAAAACGAATCTGCCGGAAGCTATGAACAGGCTTGCACAGCCGCGAATCAATTGGGCATTAGTTGCCTACGAACGGCCCAAGCGTCTCGCCGATGTCGTGGCGGATGATCAGATCGGCAATGTCATCCTGTTCGGTGGGTTCATTGTTGATGATAACCAATCTCGCTCCGCAGTTCTTGGCCATCAGCGGAAACCCCGCCGCAGGCCAGACCACCAGCGACGAGCCGATCGCAAGGAACAGATCGCAATGCTGGGCAAGCTCGGCGGCACGACGCATCGCATCTTCCGGCATCGCCTGCCCGAACGAGATGGTGGCGGTCTTCACCGGCTCGTCGCAGAGGGTGCAGTCGGGGGCACCACCCATCGCGTCGAAGCGCTGCTTGACCCACGCCAGATCATAAGCCTCGCCGCAACCGAGGCAGCGGGCATACGTGGTATTTCCGTGAAGCTCGACAACGTGATCGGCCGCGAAACCGGAGAGCTGATGCAAATTGTCGATATTCTGGGTAACGACGGCGGGAATCTTTCCGGCCTTGTACAGCGATGCCAGCGCGCGGTGACCGCGTCCCGGTCGCGCCGCGGCGAAAGTCGGTTCCATCGCAAAACGCCGCCGCCACGCCTCATCGCGGGCGTCCGGGCTGGCAACGAATTCGTCGAACGGGATCGGACGGTTGCGGGTCCACAATCCACCGGGAGAACGAAAATCGGGAATGCCGGATTCGGTCGAAATGCCGGCACCCGTAAAGGGAACAATAATGGAGGCTTCGGCGATCATGTCGCCGAGTTGTTCCACGCCGCTGCGAAGATCCGTTGCGATCACGGGAATGATCCGAAAGGTTGGCCGCGCTGATTATAGCACGGCCCGTCGGATCGCACCCTCGATGTCCGGACCGCTGGATCGCGCCTGCAGGCGCTAATTCTCAGGCCGCTTTGGCGACCGGTTCCTTTGCTTCGTCGGCTTTCTTCTCGTCGCTCTTCCGCCCCTTGGCGACCGCAGGTGCCGGTTGCGATTTTCGCGCCGGTTTGCCGTATTGCGACAGCTTTTCCAGTTCGGCTTCGAGTTCGGCCTGTCGTGCGGCGACCTTTTCCGCCAATTTTTCGGTTGCGTTGTCGCGCAAGCTTGCGAGTTCCTCGATGCTCAACGCTTCCAGATCGATCTTTGCCATACAGGCCTCCCGTTTTCTTTTGGCTACCGGGAAGGTGCGCGAGCTACAAGGACGACACCGATCTTATCCACCGCGAACGCTTGCGCAAACCGGACGATCACAATCCTGCAACGCCCTGTCCCAATTCGCGCCCCAATTTCGTTTGCCAATGGAGATGGGACAAGAATCAATAAAGGGATGGGCATGACCGAACAGGAAGACCGCCTCACTCGCGAGCGGAAAGAAATCGCTGCGCGCGTCGCAAGCTTCAAAGCGACCCAGGAAAAATTCAAACGTGACCGCGAAGAATATTGCGTGACCACGCTGGAGAATGCCCGCAGCGGATCCGACGGCAAGTCGTTCTGGTCCTAGGCCAGCTTTTCAAGCACGCTGAGGTGTCTGCCATCGATGCCGAGCTCGGAGCGATGCCCCGGGCATTTTATTACCAGTACCGCCAATAGCGGTGCCGAAAGTACGGCGCGCCATAACCATAATAGGCGTAGGGCCCATACCCGGGTCCGTAGTAGCCGTAATACGCGGGGCCGTAGTAACGCGGACCGTAGCCGTAATATCCGTAGCCCGGCCCATAGTAACCGTAAGGGCCATAGGCCCCGTAGGCTCCCGCCGCCAGCGCGCCCGCGGCCAGACCAAGGCCGATCCCCGGCCCCCAGCCCCAGCCTCGCGCTTGCGCCGGCGCGGACACCGCGGTTGCGCCAACGCTAGCAACCGTCGCCAAAACTGCCAGTGCCTTTCTCATGCGCCCGTTCCTCCATTGAAATGCCTTCCAGATAATGCGGGCGATTTTTGTTGGTTGCAGCGGGAACCCGGGTCCGCTGCAAAAATCGTGAGATTTCGGCACATGAGCGGCTGCAAATGGCGATCACGGCGGTTGGGGATCGGGGCTGCATCGAACCATTCGCGCGCTCGCGCGACATAACGGAACTGGGGGATTGCAATTTCCAGTTCTACGACAACGCCGCCGGGCATCATTTCAGCCCGGCGGCGTTGTTGGTTTGCCCGCCAGTCGCATCCGAATTTTGCGAAGCACCGGGCCTGTGCGCTTTTGTTGCTCGTCCTTGGCCGCGTTTCGCCTCCGCCGCAGATGCGCAGAGGCCGACGAGGATATCGGCGACGAACCCCGCGGAAAGATCGGCGATGATTTGCCTCCTTGAACGGAGGCAGGATCGCGCAGGCGATCCCCGTCGACTGTGCAGCCAATCACCTGGATACCGGGATCGGCAACATACCTGAACGGCAAGTCCGGACTGCCGCTGGGGTTATCTCAAAAAAACGAGGTGATCGTAGCCCTTCGGCGTCATGGTGATTACCGCTCTCCAGCCTGCCCCCTTGCAACACGACTAACGCCGCCTATCTCTGTGCAACTTGATGGTCGAGCCTTCCGGGGCTCCCGTCGCGAAGGCCCTGCTGACACCCCTCGGCAGGGCCTTTGCTTGCCAGGACGCGCGGAGAAGCAGCATGCCGGCCAGAGCGATCCTGGTTGCCCTCGTCTTCTTGATATCGAGTCCGGCTTTTGCTGATTGCAGGGAGCCCGAGACCGGCACGAAGAACATTCCGGTATTTTCACCACCTCGCAGTGCGGTCGTGATCGGCGCCGGCCGTCTTCAGTTTTACTCGGCTCCCGACGCAAACTGCGCGATGGCGGGGGTGTTTGTCATTCCGAAGGATGAACTCATCACCTATGCGCAATCGAACGGTGGTTGGTCCTCCGTGATGTATTCCAATCCCAAGACCGGCGACACCGTCTCGGGCTGGGTGAGGTCATCTCGCCTGAAGGGAACAGGAACCGTCGGGCAGTGATCCGAGCCGCTCCATGCCGCTGGATCAATCTGGCCTGGAGCGATCCGCCCGCAACGCCCTGCCCTCGCCGGCGTTTTGCTGCTATTGAATTTCCCGAACCCGGCAACAATCTCGTCTCAAAATATCAGGGAGCAAGAAAACATGCGTTATCTTCACACCATGCTGCGCGTCCGCAATCTCGATGCCGCGCTGAAATTCTACCAGGATGCCCTGGGATTGAAGGAGGTCCGCCGCGTCGACAACGACAAGGCGAAATTCACGCTGGTGTTCCTGTGCGCGGCCGAGGACGAAGGCCTGCTGAAAGCGTCCAAGGGACGCGGCGCGCCGCTGGTCGAACTCACCTATAACTGGGATGAGGAAAAATACGGCGAGGATCGCTATTTCGGCCATCTCGCCTATGAGGTCGACGACATTTACGCAACCTGCGACCGGTTGATGAAACTCGGCATCACCATCAACCGTCCGCCGCGCGACGGGCACATGGCCTTCGTCCGCTCGCCGGATCTGCATTCGATCGAGCTCTTGCAGAAGGGCGATGCGAAGCCGCCGGCGGAGCCGTGGACCTCGATGCCGAACACCGGACATTGGTGAGCCGCGTTCTGCCCATTTTGCCGGAACAAAACCTTCTCCTTTTCGTTGTTGAATCGACTGAGGATTCAAGGAGGCGAAAATGGGACGAGGACTTCTGCTTTGGCTGCTCGGCGTGCCTATACCGGTGATCCTTCTGTTGTGGTTGTTCTTCGGCCGCTGATCGATCACGGTTGGCTTCGATTGCCTAAAATAAGGCTCCGCCATCATTTGGCGGAGCCTGATTTTTCAAAACGCCAAGATTGAAAACCATACAAGGCGCGGGCTTTTTCGCGAGGATTCCGATATGACCGACACGGTCAATGATCGGGAGCCGCGCGTCGTGTCGAACAGCGATCAGGAACATCTGACGATCTGGGGCCGGGTCAACTCGGTCAACGTTCAAAAAGTGCTGTGGTGCCTGCGCGAACTTGATCTTGCCTATGAGCGCATCGATGCCGGCATGGCGTTCGGCCGCAACAGCGAGCCGGAATACCTTGCGATGAATCCCAACGGACGAATCCCGACCCTGGTGGACGGCGATTTCGTGCTGTGGGAATCCAATTCGATCATGCGTTACCTTGTTCTCGCCTATGCTCCGGAATCGCCGCTATACCCGCAAGCGCCAAAACTGCGTGCCAGTGTCGACCGGTGGCTGGACTGGACGCTTTCGACCCTGCAGCCGGTCGAGCGCCCGGTGTTCTGGGCTTTGGTGCGAACCCCGCCCGAGGCCCGCGACATGGCTGTGATCCAGAGAGATGCTGACGCCGCGGCTGTTGAATGGCGGATCGTCGACGCCGAACTGGCGACGCGGCGCTTCATCGCAGGCGATGATTTTACGCTGGCCGATATTGCGCTCGGCGCCTATGCGAGGCGCTGGTTCGGTGTCGAAGGCATCGCCAAGCCGAGGCTGGCGCATCTCGATCGCTGGTTCGCGCAGGTCTCGGGCCGGGCGGGAGTCAGGCAATTCGTCGCGTCACCGCTATCGTGATGGGTCGGATCGCCTCAAGGTTCGATCAAAAGCTTGAACGCTCGAACAGCAGGATGCAGACAATCAGCATAAGGGTGCCGACCGCCACGACCAGACGAGTCGTCCAGGTCATGCCGCGACTGACCCACCAAAGCATCGCGCAACCCATCATGACGGGAACGAGGATATCTAATCGCAACGGGCTTATCCCTGTCGCCGCTCAGCGTGCGCCGACGGAGCCGCCGACCCCGACGCTTACCGAGCCGCTGATCTGCACGCACATCCCGGTGCCTTCGACCTTGACGTAGTCCGGGCCATAGGCGGCGCAGGAATTGCCGCCGCGAGGCTGCTTCACCGGGAGCAACTTGCCTGGGGTTATGGGCGGGTCCGTCTTCGGATTGCCGGACTGAGCCAGCGCCATCGAGGCCGGCAGCAGTGCAACAACGATCGCGACGAGAATGCTTCGCATCCGGCTTTTTATCGCGTCCGACCCGACGATGCTACCGGACGAATTTGACGCCTACTGACTTTCCGCGGCGCCAGACCACGGCACAGTTTCGCCCGGTCCGGGCGTCGCGCGAAAACGCTAGCCGCAGCTTCGCGGGCAATATGTCGGGATCATCAACCGTGATCTTGGCGCCCGAGGTGGAGATATCCTGCACCATGCACTGGCGCGCCGCGAAGCCACCCTCAAGGGTGATCCATGCGGGCTGGCGCAGCGACTTGCGCGCTTCCCGCTTCTTCGTCACAGCCATCATTCCAGTTGTCCCTAAAACCAGAGCCCTACGCCATGAGGCTTTAGAAAGCGTTGAGGCCCGATGACAATTTTTCGGCTTCTCGTGACACGGAACAGGGTCCGATCCACCCCCAAACGGGATTTCCGGTGGCTTGCCCGGCCGCGCAAACGCCACTATACGTTCGCCGCCGCCGCCCGGATCGCCTCGTCACGATCCAGGTTCGGCACGGCGCCAACGCAGCCTCAAAGTGTTGATTCGCCGGATATATTTGACCAAAGCGAAACGGCAATGCCGCGACCGTGCCGGTCGCGGCGAAGCGGACGTCTTCGCTCCCTTCGTCTATCGGTTAGGACGCCACCCTTTCACGGTGGAGAGAGCGGTTCGATTCCGCTAGGGAGCGCCATTATTTCAATGGCTTAGCTTCTGATACTTCCAGCATGTCCAATGTAGACCGCGGGACCTATGTCCCTGCCAGAAGGCCCCCCGACTCTAGGCAGCCCGCAGGTGAGTCCGGGATGTCTGGGCCCAAACGAGAACGGCCCCAGCGCTGCGCACTGAGACCGTTCTTTGGTGGCGTTGGTCCACGCGGCCGCCGGCCCAAGGAATCTCCCGTCGGTCGCGTCCCCTGCTGAACATCGACGCCCCGGGGCGGCACTGCCATCGCGGGCCGACATTCCATCTATATTGACATCTATATTGAGAAGGCCGTCTGGCTTTGGCGACACTCTCTTTTCTGCGAGTTTACCAACAGGGACGGCACCAGCACCTGTATGGACCACAGGCCCTGACAAAGCCCGGTCCACACCAACGGCCCCAACCGCGGCAAGCCGTTTCATGAATCGGCGAGAAGTTTTTAGCTGCGTTCGGAAGGGTGTTACCCGAAGCAGTTACGGCATTGGCTGAGCAACCTATCGAATTCAAAGCTAAAATTGCTGCTGCTGCCACTACGGTAATGGATAGTTTTCGCATAGCCTCTCCTTAAGTCCAGGTTTGCGTCCCCGCCATAGTTTATCCATATTTGCTCGCCCGTCCACCGCACCTGTTTCGTCCGTCCCCTTGCTGTTTGTGAAACTCCTACTTTCGCTCAGCGCGAAGGGAGTGCGGATCTCATTGATCGTCAAACAACTTGGCCGAACCAATCCGCTGCCAGTTGCGCTTCCTGACCGATCGGCGCCGGCGCCTCACGATCGGACCGCATTTGCCGCGCTTCGTGATTTCTGGAAGAGAGAGCCGCATCGCGGTGGCAAGGAGAAGAAAAACAGTATCGTTTTCGTGTTGAATGCGCCGACGCCGCGATGACGGCCGACAACCCGTCAGTTCACCGCCGGCCCCAGGGGATGACCGCCCAGACGCGCTCGTGAAGGTAATACCAGGCAATTTTGGTCGCGACCTCGAGGCCGGCGATCGATCCGGCGATTTCAACCCTGCCCGTCACGAACCAGCTGATCGCGAAGGTATCGAGCGTTCCCATGGTCCGCCAACTGATTGCTTTGAGGACCGACCTCGTATGCGTCTCTGCTCCGCGAAACGAACCCACCCGTAAATGCCCCCTTGGTTGACGACGCCAGAAACTAACACGCCTGCACCTTCTGCGTGTCCGCTGCATGTCTTGCGCAGCACGACGAAGCACATTTGCGGCAGCACCACGGATAAGTTTGCCAAAAATGGGAAAGTCCCCAACGGAAACGGTCCGCCATTACATGCATTTCGCTCAAAGAAATCCAGAAAACTCTCTGATTGAATTAAATAATCGCGCTTCAGTCGGGATTGCACGCATTCCTGACGGGTTCCGCTGGCGTAAACCGAGATTGAAACAAAAGAGGTTGAAATAAGACTCTTTGCCCCTATTCGTTACGATTTGCTCGCTGACCCAAAGCGCCGCCGCCCGGACGGCGAAATGCAAATCGGTCATGGATCATCCAAGAGGTCGGCAAAACTGCCCTGCTTCTGATCGCCGCCGTTATCGAAAAGAGAGTGTGTTTTTCACTTGATGAATCTGCTCGCCTCCCTTCCCACCGTCATCGGCACCGCGGCCGTCGCGCCCGCGCTGCTGGTGCTGTGGCTCGTGGTCGCCGCGGACGAGCGACCCGGCCCACCCGCCAAGGTCTGGACCGCGTTTTTCCTGGGCGCTGCCAGCATTTCGTTGCTGGGCGTCGCACGGGCGCCGTTCATGTCGATCCTCGCGGCCCCCGAAAACCCCTGGGTCGCCCAGGCATTGCATTCGATATTCGGCGTCGCCCTGCCGGAGGAAACAGTCAAGATTCTTGTCATCGTCGCGGTCTCGGCGCGGCGCCGTCCCTTCGCGGATCCGATGGACACCGTGGTCTATGGCGCCGCGGCCGGTCTCGGCTTTGCGGCCTATGAAAACCTCGCTTATCTCGTGCAACATGCCGAGATGTGGCGGGCGCTGGCGGCGTTGCGCAGCATCCTGACAGTGCCATTTCACGGCGCGCTCGGCATTATCGCCGGCGCCTATCTCGCGATCGGGCGTTCCGGCACAGCCCTTGGGGCGCACCGGCATCACCGCGACTGGGCGCGCGTCTCAAGCCGCCTTCTGATCCTGTTCGCGCCACTCGCGCTGCACGCCGGTTTCGATTTCCCGCTGCTGACGCTGCAGCAAAGCCCCGATATCGCCGGATCCACCCGGCTCATCCTGGGATCGGTGAGCGTGCTGATCGGGCTCAGCTCGATTGCGTTTGCCGTACGGCTGGTGTGGCGGGTCGGTCATCATCACGCGCCACGCACCGAAACCGCCCGGGAGCGGCTGAGCCAGTTGCGACGGATGTGGGCACTGCTCGTCGTGGGCGGCGCCGCCGGATTTGTCGGCCTGGTCTTCGTGCTGACTTCGATCCATCATTGGCTGGTGAATCCAGAACGCAACGTTGCGCTGGTTCTGGTACCGATCGGCTTCGTGTCCATCGTGATCGGCATCGCCCTGCTGGTGATTACCGCGGCGACCTATATCCTCGGTCGCAATCGAATGCGCACGACCTCGCAGGCGTTTTCGAGCCACGGCTAGGCAAAACCGCTATCCGCTTTTGCCGATCGTGCCCGGATGTTGCCGATCCCCGCGCCCGCGTCATTGAACAAATTTGTCCACGCAGCGTTGCCGCCAGCTATAGTATCACATCATTGCGCAGTGGCGGCATCGGAGATTTTCAATGACCCTTCCCCAGGACATCACCAATCTGCAATCCAAAATGAGCGCCGCGGTTCGCGAGCATTGGAAGGCCTTCCTGTTTGAAGGCATTCTGCTGGTGATTTTGGGACTCGCGGCAATGATCGTGCCGCCGCTTGCGAGCCTCGCCGTCACCATTTTTCTGGGCTGGATGTTCTTGATTAGCGGCATCGTCGGCCTGATCCTGACCTTCTGGGCGCGGCAGATGCCGGGCTTCTGGTGGTCGCTGATTTCGGCGGCGTTGGCGGTCGGAGCCGGCGTCATCCTGCTGGCCCGGCCGGTGCAGGGCACGCTGACCCTCACCATCGTGGTCGGTGCCTATTTCCTGGCCGAAGGGGTCACCACCATCATGTATGCGCTGGAGCATCGCCGCGAATTGTCGGAACGGTGGTCGTGGCTGCTGGCGGCTGGACTGATGGATATCCTGATTGCCGGCATCATCATCGCAGGACTGCCAGGATCGGCGCTCTGGGCCGTCGGATTGCTGGCGGGCATCAATCTGCTGTTCGGCGGCGCCGCGCTGATCGGCGTCGCGCTCGCCGCGCGCAAGGCCTGATCAGCAGCCGCGACAAATGCTCTTGATCTTGCGGTCGAGGGCAGCATCCTCGCGATCGACCTGACTGTTCGGATCACTCAGGTTTTTCTCCGAAGGCACCTGATCGCTGCGGGGCTGGCGGTGACCTATCGGAGCCTCGGGAATCGGCCGCGACGGCCTTACGGATGGCGTCGAGGATCCTGGGCTTCCGGTCTGCGCCGTCGCCGCGGAACTGAGGATCAGGAACGTCGCTACTGTGACCAGTCTTAGCATTTGAACTCTCCAGGCTCTCGTTCCGGGGCTGCCGTTCGGCGCCTTCTCCCTCTGTCATCTCTCGATCATGACGTCGGAGGATAGAGATGAACGTCGCCGCAATAGTCGACCACACGATAACGCAATTCTGGATGTTGTTGTTGCCGTTCTTGTGAAAAAGTATCTGCCGACGACAGGTAATTCGGACCTACCGGCGCCTTGCCATGGCCGCCGGGAATGTCGAGCACATAATCCGGCTGACATAATCCGGACACCCGCCCCCTCAGGTTCCGCATCAATTCCTGACCGCGCGCCAGCGTTGTGCGCAGATGCGCGGTACCGGGCGCGAGATCGCCGTGATGGAGGTAATAGGGCTTGATCCGGCATTCAACGAAAGCACGCATCAGCGCTTCCAGCGTCGCGGCATCGTCATTGACGCCGCGGAGCAGCACCGACTGACTCACCATCGGAATGCCGGCATCGATGATGCCGGCGCATGCGGCGCGCGCCTTGTCGGTCAATTCCCTGGCGTGATTGGCATGCAGGGCGACCCAGGTCGTCGCGCCCTCGACCTTCAACGCGGCGACCATCTCGGCGCTGATGCGCGCGGGATCGGCGACCGGCACCCGGCTATGAATCCGGATGATCCGGACATGATCGATCCCGGCGATATCCGTCATGACCTGGGTGAGCCGTCGCGGCGACAGCATCAAGGGGTCGCCGCCGGTCAGGATCACTTCCCATATTTCCGGATGCGCGCGGATATAGCCGAGCGCGCCGCGGTAGGCGGCCGGCGAAAGCGAATTCTCCTTGCCCGGGCCGACCATCTCGCGGCGAAAGCAAAAGCGGCAATATACTGCGCAGACATGGACCAGCTTGAACAGCACCCGATCGGGATAGCGATGCACAATGCCGGCGACCGGCGAATGCGCGTGATCGCCGATTGGATCGGCATTCTCGCCGGGCTGCGCCACCAGTTCCTCGGCACTTGGAATGAACTGTCGCGCGATCGGATCGCCGGGATCACCGGGTTCGATCAGCGCCGCAATATCCGCGGTCACGGCCACCGCATAACGCGAAGCAACTTTTTCCAGATCGGCAAGATCGGCTGCGGGCGCCAGACCGCGGGCGACCAGTTTGGCCGGCCGCCGCAACGTGGCTGACTTGCGATCAATCCTGTTCATGCGTCCGTACCCGGCGGCGTCCACACCACCTGATCGAGCCTGGCGGCGCCGCTGGCCAGCATCACCAGCCGGTCGAAGCCAAGCGCGATGCCGCTGGCTTCGGGCATCTGCGCCATGGCCAGCAGAAAATCCTCGTCAAGCGGGTAGCGCTCGCCGTAGCGCCGCTGCTTTTCGTCCATCGCCGACGAAAAACGGCGGCGTTGCTCTGCAGGGTCGGTCAATTCGCCGAATCCGTTGGCGAGTTCGACGCCGCAGGCATAGATCTCGAAGCGTTCGGCGAGGCGCGGGTCGGACTGTTTTGCGCGCGCCAGCGCGGCTTCGGGTGCCGGGTACTCAAACAGGACCGTCAGCCGCCCCTGCCCCAGATTTGGCTCGACATGCTCGACCAGGACCTTGCTGAAGATGTCCGACCAGGTATCGTCCTCGGTGATCCGCACAAGCGCCCTTGCCGCAGCCGCCAGCGCCGCGCGATCGCCCTCGCCGTTCGCAACAGTGGACAGCAGATCGATGCCGGCAAACCGGTCGAAAGCTGCGGCCACGGTCAAAAGCTCCGGCTCGGCAAACGGATCGGCGATCTTGCCGCGAAACGAAAAACGTCCGATGCCGGTGGCCTGCGCCGCATGGGCGATAACCACCACGCTATCGGCCATGACCGCGTCATAGGTCGCACCGGCCCGGTACCATTCCAGCATGGTGAATTCGGGAAGATGCAGGTTGCCGCGTTCCCGGTCACGGAACACCCGCGCAAACTCGAAAATTTTCTGCTCTCCGGCGGCGAGCAGTTTCTTGCAGGCGAATTCCGGCGACGTCCGCAGGTACCGCGTCGCGCGGGCGCCATCGGCGCCGGCAAGTTCCGCGCGAGGCGCATGCAGATGGGTCTCGTTTCCGGGCGACACCTGCAGGATTCCGGTCTCGACCTCGACAAAGCCCTGATCCTCGAACCACGCCCGGAGCGCCTTGGCAATAGCGCTGCGTGCCATCAAAAACGGCCTGACATCGGCATGCCGCGGGGCGGACCACCAGGGCGAGAGTTGATCGTTTCCGGCCATCAACGAGCCGCTCCGCCAGCCCGTAAAACGCTGGCATAGGCCGACAAAATCAGTATGTTGCAGCCCGAAACCGCTTCGTCGGCCTCGGGACGCCCATGTCCGGATTGGTCCCGGGCCAGAATATCAGGAAAAACAGCTTTGAAAGTCATCGCCAGTTCTATTCGCAAGGGCAACGTCATTGAGCAAGACGGCAAACTTTATGTGGTTCTGACCGCCGAGAACATCCACCCCGGCAAGGGAACCCCGGTCAGCCAGATCGAAATGCGCCGCATCGGCGATGGCGTGAAGATTTCGGAACGCTACAAGACCACCGACCAGGTCGAGAAAGCGACCGTCGAGGATCACAATTTCAATTACCTGTATGAGGATGCCGACGGCTTCCATTTCATGAACAACGAGACCTATGACCAGGTCCAGGTTTCCAAGGAAATCGTAGGCTCCGCCGCGCCCTATCTGCAGGAGAACATGACGGTCAAGCTTTCG
>JAJYAH010000834.1 GCA_021779635.1 Pseudomonadota bacterium
GATCTGCACGGAATCATTTCGGCGCTGGCGCGCACCCAGGTCGGCATCACCGACTACCAGTTCTTCATTCAGACCGATGCCGCGATCAATCCCGGCAATTCGGGCGGCGCGCTGGTCGACATGACCGGCAAGCTGGTCGGCGTCAATACCGCCATCTTCTCGCGCTCCGGCGGATCGCAGGGCATCGGCTTTGCGATTCCGGCCAACATGGTGCGCGTGGTGGTTGCCTCGGCGAAGAGCGGCGGCAAGGCCGTCAAGCGGCCCTGGCTTGGCGCGCGATTGCAGGCCGTGACGCCGGAGATCGCCGAGACCATGGGGCTTCACCTTCCGACCGGTGCGCTTGTTGCCAACGTGGTTCCGAACAGTCCGGCGGCGCGCGCCGGGCTGAAGCTGTCCGACCTGATCGTCGAGATCGATGGACAAACGGTCGACGATCCCAATGCCTTTGATTACCGCTTTGCGACCCGCCCGCTCGGCGGGACGTCGCAGATCGAAGTGCAGCGCGCCGGAAAGACCGTGAAGCTTACGGTGCCGCTCGAAACCGCGCCTGACGTCGGCCGTAACGAGATCGTGCTGACGAGCCGCTCGCCGTTCCAGGGAGCGAAGGTCGCCAACATCTCTCCTGCGGTGGCCGACGAACTGCATCTCGATGCCGATACCGAGGGGGTGGTGGTGACCGATCTGGCCGATGACGGAACGGCGGCCAGTCTCGGGTTCCAGAAGGGCGACATCATTCTGGCCGTCAACAATCAGAAAATTGCCAGGACCAGCGATCTCGAAAAGGCGACGCGTGAACCCGCCCGGGTCTGGCGCATCACCCTGGTGCGCGGCGGCCAGCAGATCAACGTTACGCTCGGCGGATGAGCCCGAAGCGACCACGCGAAGCCCAGACCCTGTTCGCCGCGGCGGGCATGGACCACGATGCGCCGCATCCGTTGCCGGACAGACTGCGCCCGCGCGCCTTGTCCGATGTGGTCGGGCAGGATCATATCCTGGGGCCGGACGGCGCGCTGACGCGCATGCTGGCGACGCGCACCCTGGGCTCGCTGATCTTCTGGGGCCCGCCGGGCACCGGCAAGACCACGGTGGCACGGTTGCTGGCGGATGCAACCGAACTGCATTTCGAACAGCTCTCGGCGGTGTTTTCCGGCGTCGCCGATTTGAAGAAGGCGTTCGACGCCGCCCGCGCGCGGCGTGAGATGGGCAAGGGGACGCTGCTGTTCGTCGATGAGGTGCATCGGTTCAACCGCGCGCAGCAGGATTCGTTTCTGCCGGTCATGGAAGACGGCACCGTGGTGCTGGTCGGCGCCACCACCGAAAATCCCTCGTTCGAGCTCAACGCGGCGTTGCTGTCGCGGGCGCGCGTGTTGGTGTTTCATTCGCTCGATCCGGCCGCGGTCGAGCAACTGTTCGTTCATGCCGAGACCGTCGAGGGCAAGAAGCTACCGCTCGATGCGGAGGCCCGCGCCGTGCTGGTGCGCATGGCCGACGGCGACGGACGCGCGGCGCTGACGCTCGCTGAAGAGGTCTGGCGTGCGGCGCGCGAAGGCGAGACCTTCAACGCCGAAGCCTTGCAGGACATTCTGCAGCGCCGTGCGCCGATCTACGACAAGTCCGCCGACGGGCACTACAATCTGATCTCGGCGCTGCATAAATCGGTGCGCGGCTCCGACCCCGATGCGGCGCTGTATTATCTCGCGCGCATGATGGACGCCGGCGAGGACCCGCTGTTTCTGGCGCGGCGGGTGGTCCGCATGGCGGTCGAGGATATCGGGCTCGCCGACCCGCAGGCGCTGGTGATCTGCAACGCCGCCAAGGATGCCTACGATTTTCTCGGCCATCCCGAAGGCGAACTGGCGATCGCGCAGGCGGTGATCTATCTCGCCACCGCGCCGAAATCGAATGCCGCCTACAAGGCGTTTGGCGCGGCGATGCGCGCGGCGAAGGAAGGCGGCTCGCTGCTGCCGCCAAAGCACGTCCTGAATTCACCGACCAAATTGATGAAGTCCGAAGGTTATGGCGACGGCTATCAATACGATCACGACGCGCCGGACGCCTTTTCAGGCCAGGACTATTTCCCGGAAGCGCTCGGCCGCCAGACCTTCTACGATCCGCCGGATCGCGGCTTCGAACGCGAGATCCGCAAGCGGCTGGATTACTGGGCGAAGCTGCGGCGGGAGCGGGGGCAGGAATAGCCGATCGAGCGCCCGCTTCGCCCGACATTACCGGTCTTCCGCCGGAATTGGCTTGATTTCGCCGTGACGATCAGCGGCTTTTGCGCTACCCAACGGTTTACCTCCGGAGCCACCACCACCATGAGCCGGCGCACCAAAAGACCGCTTGTAAAATCCCGCGCGGCCGGCGATCGCCCGAAGGGCGCGCGGCCGTTTCGGGGCTCGCAGGCCGAGCGGCCGCAGTTACAGTCAAAGTCGCACCGCCCGGGCGGCAAGCCCGGACCGCGTTTTGCCTCGTCGACGCCGCGCGCGCCGAGGCCCGCGGCGTTTGCCGAGGAGCCGGTCAAGACCGTTGTCGAGCCCGCGCCGCTTCCCTCCAAAGTCCAGACCGTGGTCGTGACCGCGGACGAAAACAACATGCGCGTCGATCGATTTCTCGAGGCGCGCTTTCCCGGCCTGTCATTCTCCCACATCCAGCGCATCGTCCGCAAAGGCGAGCTGCGCGTCAACGGCAAGCGCGCCGACAGCAAGGACCGGCTGGAAGAAGGCCAGAGCATCCGCATTCCGCCGCTCAAGCTCGATGCGCCGAAGGTCTCAGGCGAGCTTTCGGAGGCGGCGACGAAAACACTTGCCGCCCTGAAGGACATGATCCTCTATGAGGACGCCGACGTCATGGTGCTGAACAAGCCCGCCGGCCTCGCCGTGCAGGGCGGCTCCGGCATCACGCGAAATGTCGACGACATGCTGGAGGTGATGCGCGATGCGAAGGGGCAGAAGCCGCGGCTGGTGCATCGGCTCGACAAGGAGACGGCCGGGTGTCTCTTGATCGCGAAAACGCGATTTGCCGCGACCGCGCTGACCGGATCGTTCCGCCATCGCTCGGCGCGCAAGATTTACTGGGCGCTGGTTGCGGGCGTGCCGAAACCGAAGCAGGGCCGCATCTCGACCTATCTCGCCAAGGAAGAGAACGAGGAGGATACCATCATGCGGATCGCGGCGCATGGCGACGAGGGCGCCAGCCATGCGGTCACCTATTATGCGGTTGTGGAGACGTCGGCGCAGAAGCTCGCCTGGGTTTCGCTGAAGCCGGTCACCGGGCGCACCCATCAGTTGCGCGCGCATATGGCGCATATCGATCACGCCATCGTCGGCGATCCCAAATATTTCAACAAGGAAAACTGGCAGCTGCCGGGCGGCCTGCAGAAAC
>JAJYAH010000835.1 GCA_021779635.1 Pseudomonadota bacterium
AAGGACTTCGCAATTGGTGTTCGCGGTCGCGTCGGCGGTCCGCTCTCGCCCGTCGAGCAAGGCGATTTCCCCGAAGATCTCGCCTGGCCCGATCAGATTCAAGATCGCGCTGCGGCCATCGGGTGAAGAGATACTCATCTTGGCAGTACCCGAGATAACGACATACAGGCTGTTGCCGGGATCTCCTTTGGAATAGATCGCGGCGCCCCGTTTCAGCGAGACCGGCTTGGCGTAGCGGCAAAGCTGGTCGAGTGCCTCGGAATCGAGATCGCAGAAAATCGGGTGCTTCCGCAGCACCGCCGTTTTGGCGCTCGGGAGTGGCCGAGCCTCGCGCGTCTTGTCCTCAGGCACGCCAATCAAATCTCCGGAAGCGGAGTCGTCATGATGGGGCTCCGAAACATGATCATCGTAACATCACTTTCGGGCAGAGCATGTGAAGGCCTGACGTCGATGGGGAATTTATCCATCGCCACAAATCAACGAAAGATCACCTTAACGAAAGATCGCCCCAGAACAAGCGTTTGGGCACCTCGCATCGGGTTTCCGGGCGCGCCCAATGGCCAGCGGCGGCCAGTTATCTAAAATTGTATTCCCGGCCACCATCAATCACGACGCTACGCGAGACGGCATCAGCGTCCGGCCGCCGCATCTTCGCGGGCCGTCGCGAGGTATGGCAAATCGGAATTGGCGATCCTGGCCGGACCGCACCGGGGCATTGCCGCTGGCGCGGTCCGCGGATGACTTCCGACGATTCAGCGTTTTTGAGAGGGCGCTTTTAGACGATCGGGCCGCGTTTGACGATCACCCCAGGCAATCGCTACCGCCAGCACCAGAAACATCGCGGTTACCGCCGCACTTACCAGCATCGCATCGAAAGGCATCGAGACCTCCTTTGAAATCGAGGCTTTTTATCCTCGACGCCACACGGCGGTCTTTGATGCGGATCAATTCATACGGACTATTGGGGGATATCGGCCCATCTCTCACGCAGCGGCGAGGGCCTCGGCGCGCGTCGGGTCGAGCAGGCAGATGCTGCCGGGCATGATGGCTATCACCCCGTCGCGCTCAAATTTGGTGAAGGTCCGGCTTACCGTTTCAATGGTCAGGCCGAGATAATCGGCGATGTCCTGACGGCTCATCGGCAGGAGCACCGTCCGCGATGGGCCCATGACCTGGATCAATCGATCGCGCCAGCTGATCAGGAAAGTCGCGACCTTCTCGTCCGCCGAACGCCGTCCGAGTAGAACCATGTGGTCCTGAGCATGGCCCAGCTCGCGAACAGCCAATTCATTGATGCGGCGCAACAGGTCCGGCCGGCCCTCGCTAAATCGCGCAAACGCCGACCTGGAGAACTGGCAAAGTGCCACAGGCCCGATCGCGTCGGCTGAAAGGCTGTGACGGGGCGAAGCCGCCAGTCCCAGGAAATCGCCCGGCAGCGCAAATCCGACGATCTGGCGGCGACCATCGGGGAGCAGCTTGTAAAGCCGCATGATCCCCTCGCGCAGATTGTAGAAAGATGTTGTCATTTCCTCTTGGGCGAACACGGTCTCGCAGGACGCGAAATGGACATGTCGACCCAAACGCTCCAGCTCCCGCAATTCAGCGTTGTCGAGCGCCGCGCAGACGCTGAGCCGCCGTATCGTACATTCGGCACAGGGGTGTCCGTTCGGCTCGTCCGCAACCAGAGACATCGTCATGCGTCACTCCTGGATGGGCCGCGCCGCCGCCAACCTGTTGCGCGCCGGGCCCGCGGATTAGTCATATCTTACCGGTTCGCTCCGATCCCGGTTGACGCAGATCAAGCAAGAACCGCCTTCGATACAATATCAGGGTCGGCATGCCTGGTTGGCCGTGGAAAACGAACGGTAAGCAATGCTGCGATTTGCCCTGCGCCAAGCTCTCGTCACTCTGCTAGCGATAACCCCTGCATTGGCCGCCTCACCGGCCGAACGGCGCGGCAAGGCGTATGTGATCTCTCATTGCGGGCGGTGCCACGCGATCGATCGCGTGTCAAGCAGCCCGCTCAAAATCGCGCCGCCGTTTCGAACCCTGCATCTGCGCTATCCCGTCGAAACCCTTGGCGAGGCGCTCGCCGAAGGGATTTATACCGGCCATGCAGAGATGCCAGCGTTCGAGCTCACCCCTTCCCAGATCCACGATCTGCTGTCGTACCTGAAAACCCTCGAATAGGCTTGGCCGCGGCGGCACCTACAGCGCCTGCACGGTCCAGGCGATCATATCCTTCGCCATCCGGCCGAATGCATCGTTGAAGGCCGCAACGGCCGCCTGTGGCTCGAGCTTGTCGAACTTCTGGTTTTGCTCGAACAGATGCGAAGCGATGACTTTTCCGTTCTTGTCGACAATTCTCGCCGACAATGCGATCTCCGCCGCCGGTTGCGAATCTGTCGCAATCTCGAAATGCCTGACATCGATCAGGAGCTGGAAGTCGGCCGGGCCGATATCCGTGGTGCGCAAAGGCGCGTGAGCGATGTCGTAATTCTCGAAACTCTCGATCAACCGTGCCTGCAGCAGTTTTGGAATGCTGTCAGCCCACATGAATTCCGAGAAATCCGGATAGTCCTTGACCGGAGAGAACAGCATTCGCTGTGTCTGGAGCATCGCCACCGCCGTCGGTTCGGGAAGCACCAGTTGCCCCTTGATCGTCTTGGCCGGGGCCGCGAAGCCCTGCGCCGCGCGCAGGTCATAGGTTATTTTTTGCGGCGACGTCCCGCCGCCCGTCATTTTTTCGATGCCGGCGACGATGTTGTCGAGCTTGCCGGTGTTACGCGCCAGCCCTTCCGAGAAAACCTTGAAATTGGCGATGGTATCTTTCAACGGCTCGGAATTTTCGCTGAGCACGGAGTCGACCTTGCGCAATGCGTCGCGGGCGGCCTGTGTCATGCTCTGCCCGGCGCCCTGCTCGGCAATGAGTGTCGGCACCTCGCCGGTGTTCGAAAGCAGCTTGCCACCCTCCAGCGCGATCACGGGAACGCCGGTCAGGCCCTGGAATTCCAGACCGACCTTGGTGTCGGCCCGCACCGGCGTATAGGAGGCAACAGAGATCGTTGCATTGACGCGGCGGGGGCTGTCCGGCGCAAGCGCAAGGTCCGTCACCTCGCCGACGCGAATCCCGTTGAACAGCACGCCGGCTCCGATCAGCAGCCCGGGCACCGAGCCATCGAACTGGACGTGATAGATCTTGCGCGGGCCAAGCCCGCCGGTGTTGTGAAGCCAGTACACGAAGCCGAACACGGCGATGATGGTGGCCAGCACGAAGGCGCCGACAACGACGAAGGGGGCACGGGTTTCCATCTCTTTAGCTCGCCTTGGGTTGCAGCATCTGGGAGCGCTTGCCATGAAAATAGGCTCGCACC
>JAJYAH010000836.1 GCA_021779635.1 Pseudomonadota bacterium
CCGATCTTGAATTCCTGCGACAGCGCGAAGGACGGGATCCCCAGAATGGTGCCTTCCAGGGCGCCAGCGATGGTGCCGGAATACACCACGTCTTCGGCGACGTTACGGCCCTTGTTGACGCCGGATAGCACGAGGTCCGGCATGGTTTCGCCTAGGATGTGGCGCGCGCCCATGATGACGCAATCGGTGGGCGTGCCCCGCACCGCGAAATGACGCGGCCCGACTTCGCGCAACCGCAACGGGTCGTTCAGCGACAGCGAATGCGAGACGCCGGATTGATCGAGTTCCGGCGCTACCACCCAGACATCGTCGGACAGCGCGCGGGCGATCTCCTCGACGATCTTAAGGCCCGGCGCATGAATGCCGTCGTCGTTGGTGCAGAGAATTCGCATTGATTAAGCGCCCATTCCGGTCAATTCCGTCGCGTGCCGTCTTATCGGGCTATCGCCGTTGAAGCAAACCCGGCCAATTCACTATCGCCGAAGGCGAATACGCCACAG
Source organism: Pseudomonadota bacterium (assembly GCA_021779635.1). The sequence continues at coordinate 501 of JAJYAH010000836.1, forward strand.
CGGCAGGAATTTGGCGGACCCGCCCTCGATTCGCAGGTCAAACTGTTGCGGCGCCGGTTTTGGCGGCTCGACCGGAGGGCTCTCAGGCGGCCGCGAAACGCTCTCGACGAGCGCGGCTGCTTTTCGGGGCGGCTCCGGATAGTGCTTGCGGGCGGCAACAATCGCCTTTTCGAAGTCCTCGCGATTAAGCCATGGCTCGGCGCGGAGGCTTTCCAGCACGCCGTCCTCCCATAACCGGGAGGCCTCGATATCGAATTTGCCCTTCTGCTTCTGGTCGCAGGCCTGAATGCCGTAGCCGGTGACGGCCCATTGCCTGCCGACCCAATAGATGTCGCGATGCAGGGCCATTTTGATCTTCGCTTGCCGGGACGCAATTGCCGCAGGCGGAAACCAAGATAGCGGGCCGCCCCGCCTTCGCAACATCGAACGCGGGCCGGGTTGAATAAATTGCAGTCAGGATGGGTCTTTCTCGATCACCTTCAGGCCGCCCATATAAGGCTGCAAAACAGTGGGCACGGCAATCGAACCGTCTTCCTGCTGGTAGGTTTCCATGACCGCGATCAGTGCGCGGCCGACGGCGGTGCCGGAGCCGTTCAGGGTGTGCACAAACCGCGGCTTGCCGTCGGGGCCGCGATAGCGCGCGTCCATGCGGCGGGCCTGGAAATCGCCGCATACCGAACAGCTGGAGATTTCGCGATAGGCGCCGCCCTCGCCCTGGCCGGGCATCCAGACCTCGATGTCGTAGGTTTTCTGCGCGGCAAAGCCCATGTCGCCCGTGCACAGCGTCATCACCCGGTAATGCAGGTCGAGCCGCCGCAGCACTTCCTCAGCACAGGAAAGCATGCGCTCGTGCTCGTCCTTGCTGTTCTCGGGCGTCGTGATCGAGACCAGTTCAACCTTGGTGAATTGATGCTGGCGGATCATGCCGCGGGTATCGCGCCCGGCCGCCCCCGCCTCGGCGCGAAAGCACGGCGTCAGCGCGGTCAAGCGCATCGGCAATTCCTTTTCGTCGAGGATGGATTCGCGGACGAGGTTTGTGAGAGGTACTTCGGCAGTGGGGATGAGCCCGAGACGATCATGGTCCATGTTATCAAGCACCCCTACGTAGGCCCTCAGCGCTGAACCCTCGTCAACTCCCGCGGCGGTATCCCTCTTAATCTCCGCGATCAATTCACCTTTGATGGCCCAGAATTGGTCGTTTTCAAACTTCGGCAACTGCCCGGTGCCAAACATCACCGCGTTGCGCACCAGCAGCGGCGGATTGATCTCGGCGTAGCCGTGCTCGTTGGTGTGCAAATCGAGCATGAACTGCCCGATCGCGCGCTCCAGCCGCGCGAGCCCTTTCTTCAGCACGACAAATCGCGCGCCGGATAATTTCGCCGCTGCTTCAAAATCCATGAAGCCCATGACTTCGCCGATATCGAAATGCGGTTTTGGCGCAAACGCGTAATTGCGCACCGCGCCGAACAGATGGCGCTGCACATTGCCGTGCTCGTCGGTACCGTCGGGCACCTCATCGAGGGGCAAGTTTGGAATCCCAGCAAGTACACTACTCAATTTCGCTTCGAGTTCTCTCGGCGTTTTTTCCAGCTCGACTATAGCCGCCTTGAGCTGCGTGACCTCCAGCATCAAGTCTTCTGCGTACGCGTCATCTTTTCTTTTCTTCGCGTCGCCGATTTCCTTTGAAGCCGCGTTGCGACGAGCTAATGCTTTCTCCAGATGACCTATGGCCGTCCGGCGTTTCTCGTCGATCGCCAGCAACGACGCCGACAACGGCTCCAGCCCTCGCCGCCTCAGCGCGGCGTCGAAAGCCTCGGGGTTGTCGCGGATCGATTTGATATCGTGCATATCGAATTTTCCAGTCATGGCCGGGCTGGTCCCGGCCATCCACGTCTTTGCTGCCTTAGAACAAGTCGTGGATGCCCGGGTCAAGCCCGGGCATGACGAATCATCGACATCGTGCCGCGATGATAACTGAAACCCGGCGCAGCGCCCCACCCGCTGCCCACCATCCCCGCGCAACCAGCGTCATCCTGAGGTGCGAGCCCAATTGGGCGAGCCTCGAAGGATGCGGCTACGCGTACCAGTGGTCCATCCTTCGAGGCGCGCAAGAGCGCGCACCTCAGGATGACGCCCCAATATGCGGAGAGCGCCCCTACTCCGCCGGATTGGCGGCCGGAGGCGGCGGGGCGGCGGATGGCGGTGTCGCCGCGGTCTTGGCGGCGGCGGCCCGCTTCTCCACCATGCGCACGGAGATGATCGAGCCTTCATACAGCAATAGCAGAGGCACCGCGAGCGAGGACTGGCTGAGCACGTCCGGCGGCGTCAGCACGGCGGCGATAATGAAGGCGACCACGATGAAATAGCGGCGCTTCTCACGCAACTGCTTCGAGGTAATGAGGCCGATCCGCCCGAGCAGCGTCAGGATCACCGGAAGCTGGAACGCGATCCCGAAGGCGAAGATCAGCGACATCATCAGCGACAGATATTCGCCGACCTTCGGCAGCAACTGGATTTGCGCGGTCTCGGCGCTGCCCATCTGCTGCATGCCGAGCGAGAACCGCACCAGCATCGGCAGTACGACGAAATAGACCAGCAACGATCCCATCACGAAGAAGAACGGCGTCGCGATCAGGTACGGCAGGAAGGCGCCGCGCTCGTGCTTGTAGAGGCCGGGCGCGACGAATTTGTAGATCTGCGCGGCCACGATCGGGAAGGAGATGAAACCGGCGCCGAACAGCGCCAGCTTCAACTGGGTCAGGAAATATTCCAAAAGTGCGGTGTAGATGAACTTCGAGTTTTCAGCGCCCGCGACCCAGACGAACGGCCATACCAGCACGTTGTAGATCTGCTTGGCGAAG
>JAJYAH010000837.1 GCA_021779635.1 Pseudomonadota bacterium
GGCGCCGTGAGCAGCGCAGTGGGCGCACTACGCCCCTTGAGCACGCAGCAAGCGATGGCGCACGACGAACAGATTGGCGAGCGCGCAGGTCACGAACAGCCGGTTCGCGTTCTTGTCCAGCCCGCGGTAGCGGACCTTCGCAAAACCGAACACGCGCTTGATCACCCCGAAGCAGTGCTCGACCTTGGCCCGCACCTTCGACTTGGTGCGGTTGCGCGCCTTCTCTGCCTCGTTCACCACCCCGCGATGCCGATAGCGTCGGTTGATGAAATCCTTTGCGTTCGGCGCATGCTCGCGGATCACGGCGCGCTGCCCGCGATACGCCTGGTCGCCCCACACCCGCGTCTCATCACCATGCAGCAGATCGGGCAGCACCGTCGCATCCGCCACGTTGGCCGCCGTCGCCACCACCGAGTGGATCAGCTTGGTGCGGCTGTCCACGCCGATATGCGCCTTCATCCCGAAATACCACTGGTTGCCCTTCCTGGTCTGATGCATCTCCGGGTCGCGCGCCTTCGCCGCGTTCTTCGTCGAGCTCGGCGCGTGGATGATGGTCGCATCGACGATCGTGCCGGCAGACAGCTTCAAGCCGTGTTGTTCCAGATGCTCGTGCACGCGTTGGAACAGCGCCGATCCCAGATCGTGCCGCTCCAGCAGGTGACGGAACTTGCAGAGCGTGGTCTCGTCCGGCACCGGCTCGCGGCCCAGGTCGATGCCCACGAACCGGCGCATCGTGAGGCTGTCATACAGCGCCTCCTCCGCCCCGGGGTCCGACAGGTTGAACCATTGCTGTAGGAAGTAGATCCGCAGCATCCGCTCCAGACCAACCGGGACACGGCCCTTGCCGGGCTTCGGATACACCGGCTCAATCAGCGCGCACAACTCGCGCCACGGCACCACACGGTCCATCTCCGCCAGAAACGCAGTCCGCCGGGTCGGCTTGCTGTAGCGCTCGAACCCAGCCGTCGCCAAGGTTGCTTGCCGCATCGTTGCCGTCCCCTGCTGACCGCAACGCGGAGTCTATCCGGTGTTCTGGGGGCGGGTCGAGCGGAACTTGATCAGAGGTTCCTTAGTCGCAAAATATTCGGCTATGTCCGGCTTGGTGCGAGACAACGTCACGAGGAAGCGTGAGAAGGTCGGAAACGTCGCCAGGTCCTTCGACTCGGTAGTAGCGCAGCGCTCGAGGAATTTCAGCCAGTCATCCCGCGTTTCGACCGTGATCTCGGCAATATACCGGTCGGCCTGCCGCTGGCGGTATTTCTCCGCGCGCTGGTAATCAAGACCTCCGTCCGCCCAGTGCCCGGCGAAGATAGATCTGAAGCCAACCAGCACCTTGTAGCGGACGAACGCCTCATCCTGGTTGATCAGGTCGCGGAAGCGCACAATCGCTGCGGCCAAAGCGGCTGCCTTGTCCTTGCACTGGAAGCGGTCGGCCTCATCCGTGGCTAACTCTACGGCGCGCTCGTAGTCGAGATGGAAGCGACACTCCAGATCCTGCTTTAGCTCGTAGGAGAGGGGCCCCGAGCGCACGATCACGAATTCGACGATGCGCGCCGCATCAGACAGGCTGAGCGCCAGGAGTTCGTTCGAATATTCGGCTTGAGTAGGGAGACGCGTCGCCGCGTCCAACGCCCCAAGAATCTCCACTTTGGTGTTCTCGGACTGCGCGCGGTCGAAAGCTGCGAACAGGGCTTCGATAGCGCGAACGCGGATCTCCTTGAGCGCCTCGCTGGCGCCGACGGCGCCGCTGGAGAACGTCACGGAATCCGCGTGCCAAGTCGTCCCCGTCAGGTCCGACCTCAATGCTTCGCCCCAGATGGTCAGAGGTATCCCGAACGCTGCATCGAGTTCGCTCGCCGGCTGTTCTGCCAAATAATCGACCAGTTCGCGTTGGACGGCCGGCCCGACCTTGCGCCATACGGATAGGTTGTATTTCGACAGCCGCCTTGCCACCTCCACAATCTTCTTGCGAACCTCCTCATCGGACTCGTCCCGGTAGATGGTCATCAGGGCGCGCAGCGTGGCGCGCAAATCGACAAACCGCATATATTCGAAGATCTCGACGATCACGCGGACGATATCCTCGGCAGTATGTCCGGGAAATTCACCAAACGGCGTGGTGATCGGAACCGGCGATGAAGTTCTAGCTGCCCCGGCCGCTTCCAGCAGCGGGCCGATCAGATCATGGTAGATCGCCGGTAGGTCGTCATAGTTGGGAAGTATATCGTCCTTGAGTGCTGTCAAGATTTCATGGCGTTCATTGTTGTCTTTGGCGCCTGTCAGAATGGCAATTACATTGCGATCAAACAATGAACTGCCTTGCTTCAATCTCTCGTAATCGTGCTGAACGCGCTGAAATTCATAACCGGCAGGTAGTAGATATTTGTCCATGATGTCGTTTATGCGCTTATTCAGCCTTGCCATAGCCGCCGCCCCGAATCCGTCCGAGCGGTCCGCCTTGTAGAGGATGTCGTGTGTTGTCTCCGACCAGGCATGGTTCAGGATGGTTTGAATCTGAATCTCACAGCGCAGGCCCACAAAGCGCGCATATTCGGGCAACTTCGAACGCTCTTCCTTCAGCCGAACCGTATAATGGATCGCGCGATAGCGTACCCTGTCATTTTCGGGCATCGGGTGATGAACTTTGGTTGCACCTTTCTCGATCTCGAAATTGTCAAGGACCAGTCTCGAGCGCAAAAAAGCGTCGACATCGTTATTCGTATAGAAGATCAGCCGCACCCCTGCCAGGTCGCGGCGGACCTGCTCGACTTCCTGACTGTTCAGCAGCCCTTCGCCTTCAAGCCGAGCCTTCAGGCTAGCAGCAGTCTTGGCTCTGTCCTGGATCGATTGCGGCCTCGGTAGCCCAGCCTCCCTGATCGCATGCTCGAGGACATGCCTCACCGTGGCGGCCAGATCACCATAGAGTGGCCGGTAAATCCTCTCATAGTCCCCGAGGTTCATGGGCTAGATCCTGCCTCTGAATTTGTGTGCCCATTCGGCAATCAGTTCGTTACCGTCGACCTACTATAGACAGGTTCCGCGAACCGTGCGCTAGGAACGGGGTAGCGGTGTGGGCCGCGCCCCGCCTCTTTGGTGCGGCGGCTCGCTTTTTCGTTCGAGTCGTGGGGCAAGAGCCAGAGGGCGGCCTGGACGGTGTGAGCCGGGTGGGGTCGAGAGAGCGCCCGCCGGCGTCTGAACCCCGCTCTCCGGAATCCCTCCATGACCCTCATCGTCCCCGCGCTGGCCGAGCGGTCGGCCGTGCTCGCATCCCCGTCCGCGTCCGCTGCGCCCGATCGGGCGTCGGCCATCCTCCACGCCGCCCGTCTGCTGCTGCCCGCGCTGGAGCGGGGCCAGGCCCTCG
>JAJYAH010000838.1 GCA_021779635.1 Pseudomonadota bacterium
ATGTAACCATTGAGGAAAACCAGCTCGTGATCCGGGGCCGCCAGCAGGACGACAAGGCGCGGCAATACATCCATCGCGGCATCGCCGCGCGCCACTTCCAGCGCACCTTTGTGTTGGCGGAGGGGATGCTGGTGCTGGGGGCGGACCTGAAAAACGGATTGTTGTCGATCGATCTTGCCCGGCCTGAGCCGGAAAAGGTCGTTAAGACAATTGCTATCAATGAACACGAATAATGGAACGAGCAGCGGACTCGACCGCTTGGGCTCAGAAGGAGTCGAGACCATGACTGAAGGTAATGTTGCGCTGGAACCTGGCGTCTCGCTGGAGGCGCTGGCCCATCTCGGTGAAGGCCATATCGCCTATGTGAAGCAGGTCCGTTCCGAGGACGTGCCTGTGCTGTTTCCCGAGGCACCGAAGGTCGCCCCCGGCCTGAAACTGTTTGCGCTCCATGCCGCCGACGGCACGCCGATCATGCTGACCGACTCGCGTGAAGCGGCGATCGCGAACGCCTGGAGCAACGAACTGCAGGCGGTGAGCGTGCACTGACGTGCGCCTTGCCGGCAGCGTCGGCGCGAGCGCCTGCTCGCGTTACTGATGCAGCCGGAACTGCTTGATGAGACATACGCGGGCTTGACCCGCGTATCCGTCGATCCACCAGTCTTCGTAGCTTCAGTCTTCGTAGCTATTGCCTTCCAACAAAAGGAAGTCCGCCGGATCGATTACGGCAACGACAGCTGCTGGCCTACGCCGCCGTCGCCGGCGGCAGCGCCAGCACTGAATAGATCGCCGGCGCATCGCGCGAGGCGCGCAGTTTCTTGGCTACATCCTGATCGCGCAACAGCCGCGCGATGCGCGCCAGCGCTTTCAGGTGATCGGCGCCCGCGCCTTCCGGCGCCAGCAGCAGGAACACCAGATCGACCGGCTGGCCGTCCATCGCCTCGAAATCGATGGGGCGTTCGAGACGGGCAAACAGGCCGAACAACTTTTCCAGTTTGGGAAGCTTGCCGTGCGGGATGGCGACACCGTAGCCGACCGCGGTGGTGCCCAGCTTTTCGCGCTGCAGCAGGACTTCAAAGATCGCGCGCTCGTTCTGCCCGGACAGGCTGGCGGCGCGGGCCGCCAGCTCCTGCAGCGCCTGCTTCTTGTTGTTGACCTTCAACGCCGGGAGAATCGCCTCGGGTGCGACCAGATCGGTAATCGTCATGGGGCGTTCCGAGGTGAATTTGACCGTGAGGTTGCGAAACAGGCTTCAGCGGGTGGCATCAGGAATATGAGGCGGAAAAGGCGGTCGCCTGCCGCCCGGGTCCTAGGTGGGGGGCTTCTACTCCAACGCAAGAGCGGTGCCAACACCTGCCGAATTATTCCCGGCCGCTATCGTTAAGGGCGCGGACCAAAAGGAGGGTCCAGGTGGGCGTCAATGCCGATTGGTGCCCTCGCCCCCGGAGTTAACCACAGGGGGATCAACCCAGCCGATATTGCCGTCCGGGCGGCGGTAAATGATATTCACCCGGCCGCTTGAGCCATGCTGGAACACGAGGCAGGCGGCACCGGTCAAATCAAGTTCCATCACCGCTTCCGAGACCGAAAGCCGCTTCAGCGACGTGGTTGCTTCGGCAATGATGACCGGACTGTAGCCGGTGACCTCGTCGTCGCCTTCGGCCGGGGCCTCCAGTACATAGCTCGGCGCGTCAAGCGTCCGGGTATCCATCCCCGCAAGCGCCTCGGACGCCGCATGCGCCTTGCGGGCCGAGCGATCCTTGAGCCGGCTCTTGTAGCGGCGCAGCCGCTTTTCGATCATCAGCAATGCCTGGTCGGCGCTGGCATAGGCGTCGGCGGCATTGGAATCCGCCTCGAGTGTAATTCCGGAATCCAGATGCAGCGCGCAGTCGGTGCGGAAACCGAAGCCGTCCTTGCTCAGCGTGATGTGGCCGGAATAGTTGCCGTCGAAATATTTGCGCAGCACCTCGTCGGTGCGCGCGCTGACCCGCCCGCGCAGCGCGTCGCCGACACTGATGCTTTTTCCCGAGATCCGGAGAGTCATTTTTGGTCCTCGCTTCGTGAGGTAACCGACACTATCCCGATTCCCCCGGGACGCAATCAGGCAGGCTGCGTATCGCGGGACCGGTCCGAAGCTGCGGCGGGCGCCGAGAGCGCATGACCGAGCATGCTTTGCTTGTCGCGCCGGCGCTGCACCGACGAGGGGATTCGCATCGCTTCGCGGTACTTCGCAACGGTGCGGCGGGCAATATCAATGCCCGATTCGCGCAATCGTTCCACGATGGTGTCGTCCGAGAGGATCAGCGCGGGGTCCTCCGCATCGATCAGCCGCTTGATGTGATGACGAACCGCTTCCGCGGAATGGGCTTCGCCGCCGTCGGCCGACGCAATCGATGCGGTGAAGAAATATTTCAGCTCGAAACTGCCGCGATTGGTCGCCATGTATTTGTTGGCGGTCACCCGCGACACCGTCGATTCATGCATCTGAATCGCATCCGCGACGGCCTTCAGGTTGAGCGGCCGCAAATGCGCCACGCCGTGGGTGAAGAAGCCATCCTGCTGACGCACGATCTCGGTTGCGACCTTGAGGATGGTGCGGGCGCGCTGATCGAGCGCGCGTACCAGCCAGGTCGCATTCTGCAGGCAATCGCTGAAATAGGATTTGTCGCCGTCCTTGCGGATCGTCTTCGACAACTCCGTGTAATAGGTCTGATTGACCAGCACGCGCGGCAACGTGTCGCTGTTGAGTTCGACATGCCAGCCGCCGTCGGGCCCGGGCCGCACATAGACATCGGGCACCATGGTCTGCGTGCGCGCCGAGCCGAATTTCAGACCCGGCTTCGGATCGAGACGGCGAATTTCGCCGATCATGTCGGTGATGTCTTCGTCATCGACACCGCATAATTTTCGCAAGGCGGCGATATCGCGTTTGGCCAGGAGATCGAGATGCTCGACCAGCGCCTGCATCGCGGGGTCGTAGCGATCGAGCTCGCGCAGCTGGATCGCAAGGCACTCGCTCAGGCTTCGCGCGCAGACGCCGGGCGGATCGAATTTCTGCAGCACCGCCAGAACCGCTTCCACGTCTTCCCGCGATGCGCCGAGCCGCTCGGCGGCCTGGCCGAGATCCGGCGGCAGATAGCCCGCCTCATCGACCAGATCGATCAGGTATTGGCCGATCATGCGCTGCGCGGGGGCCGCGAAAGCCACCGCCAGTTGTTCCGCGAGATGACTGCCGAGCGTCACCTCGGCGGCGACAAAGGCTTCGAGGTTGTAGCTGTCATCGTTGGAGGCGCCGCCGCCCCATTCGGTATAGGCGGTCGGCGCCGCATCCTGCGCGGTTCGCGCGGCGTCTTCGGCGGGCTC
>JAJYAH010000839.1 GCA_021779635.1 Pseudomonadota bacterium
TGCCCGAATCGGCAACCACGCCAACGCCCCGCCCCGGCTTCCGCGAAAGCCTCGCGGTGTATCTGCAACGGCGGGTGTTGATCGTTTTGCTGCTTGGCTTTTCGTCCGGCCTGCCGCTGGCGCTGTCGGGATCGACGCTCCTGGTATGGATGCGCGAATCCGGCGTCGACCTCGGGACCATCGGCCTGTTCGCGCTGGTCGGCACGCCCTACACGCTGAAATTTCTCTGGGCGCCGCTGGTCGATGCGCTGCATGTGCCGTTCTTCACCCGGGCGTTCGGCCGCCGGCGCGGCTGGCTGGTGTTCTCGCAACTGCTGCTGATCGTCGCGATCCTGCTGCTGGCGCTGACCGATCCGGCGCGCTCGCCGCTGTTTGTGGCGCTGGGCGCGCTGCTGGTCGCGGCGATGTCATCGACGCAGGACATTGTAGTCGATGCGTTCCGCGTCGAAAGCCTGCCCGAGAGCGAGCAGGCCGCCGGGATGGCGTCCTATGTCGCGGCCTACCGCATCGGCATGCTGGTCTCGACCGCGGGCGCGCTGTTCATGGTCAGCGCGTTCGAAGGCACCGGCATCGCGCGCGCTTCAGCGTGGATGTGGGGCTATGTGGTGATGGCAGCCTTGGTGCTGATCGGCACCGCCACCGCGCTCGCCGCCACCGAGCCCGAACAATCGGTCCGCGCCGAGGCTGCGACCAACGCCGAGACCGCATTTTCGCGGGTGATGCATGCCGCGATCGGCGCGTTCTCCGAATTTCTGGTCCGCAAGGACGCGCTGGCGGCACTCGCCTTCGTGGTGCTCTTCAAATTCACCGACGCGTTTTCCGGCACCATGACCGCGCCGTTCGTGATCGACCTCGGCTTCACCCGCAACGACTATGCCGCCATCGTCAAGGGTGTCGGCCTGGCCGCCACCTTGATCGGCGGCTTCGCCGGCGGCTTCGTGGCACGGCGCTATTCGCTGGCCGCCAGCCTGTGGATCGGCGGGGTGCTGCAGGCGGTGGCCAATCTGTCATTCTCGTGGCTGGCGCTGGCCGGTATCAATCACTGGGCGCTGGCGTTTGCGATTACAGCGGAGAATTTCACCAGCGCCGTCGGCACCGTGATCTTCGTCGCTTACCTCTCGGCGCTGTGCAAAAATCCGCTGCATACCGCCACGCAATACGCGTTGCTCACCGCACTTGCTGCGGTCGGACGCACTTATTTGTCCTCAGGCGCGGGTTTTGTGGCCAAGGCCACCGGCTGGCCGCTGTTTTTTGCGATCTGCGTCCTGGTCGCGGTGCCGAGCCTGATCCTGCTCGCATGGCTGCAGCGGCAGCGGCATTTTGAGACGCTGGAGCCGGTGAAGGTTTAGAGCATCGGCGGATGCGCGGAGAGGCAGCGTCGCTCAATGCTTCGTCACCACGCTCCATTTGGTGACCACGGCATCGCTCATCTGCCCGGCTTCCTGGGAACAGGCAACTTCATCGACCTTGACCGAGACTTCCTTGCCGACGAAGTTCTTCAGTTGCGCCGCCTGGGCCTCATTGTCGGTGACGATCTGAAAGGTTTCGGGTCCGGTTTCCAGACCGCACAGTCCGGTCGGGCCCGGCAGCCGGCGGGGTTCGCTGGTGAGCTGATAGGTCGCGACATGCTTGCCCTTCTTGCCGCCGCGCGTGCGCAAGGCGTTCAGCTCTCCCGACAGTACGTCGCCCGCATTGATCAACCTGGCGGCCTTCGGCGCGGGTTCGTCGGTTTGCGCGAACGCGCCCGATGTCGTGACCGTCGTCGCAACGACCATCACCCAAGCCAAGCGTTTGCCGAATCGTGGTCTCGTCATGTCGATCGTTTCCGTTAAGTATGGTTAGAACAGGGTTCGCTGCCGCATGGCGGCGGACAACGTGCCTTCGTCGAGATAGTCCAGTTCGCCGCCGACCGGCACGCCGTGGGCGAGCCGTGTCACCTTGACGCCCGCTTCCTGCAGCAGGTCGGTGATATAGTGCGCCGTGGTCTGGCCGTCGACGGTTGCATTCAGGGCGAGAATGATTTCCGTTACGCGCGAATCATGCGCACGCGCAACCAGCGCATCGATGGTCAGATCCTGCGGGCCCACCCCGTCGAGCGGCGAAAGCGTCGCGCCGAGCACGTGGTAATATCCGTTGATCGCATTGGCACGCTCCAGCGCCCAGAGGTCGGCGACGTCGGCGACCACCACAATGATCGCCGGATCACGCCGCGGATCGGTGCATACCGTGCAGGGATTCTGTGTGTCGATATTGCCGCAGGTCTTGCAGACCTGGATCTTGTCGATCGCCACCTGCAACGCGGCCGCGAGCGGCGTCATCAGCGCCTCGCGCTTCTTGATCAGATGCAGCGCCGCACGCCGCGCCGAGCGCGGGCCGAGCCCCGGCAGCCGCGCCAACAGCTGGATCAGGCGTTCGATTTCGGGACCGGCAACCGCAGCAGCCATGTCAGGTGAGGCCCAGCCCCGGCGGCAGGCCAAGGCCACCGGTCAGCGACTGCATCTTTTCCTGCATCGCGGCTTCCGCCTCGCGCCGCGCATCATTATGCGCCGTGACCAGCAGGTCTTCGAGGATTTCGCGCTCCTCCGCCTTGATCAGCGAGGGATCGATCTTCACCGCCTTCACTTCCATCTTTGCGGTCATGCGCACGGTCACGAGGCCGCCACCCGAGATGCCCTCGACCTCGACATGGCCGAGTTCTTCCTGCATCGCCTGCATCTTCGATTGCAGCTGCGCCGCCTGCTTCATCATGCCGAGAAAATCAGCCATCAGACATCCCTTACGTATTGCTATTCGTCGCCGTCGGAGCTCTCGGCAGGATATTCATCGCTAGCATCGGATTCCGCCGGCTCGGGGGCAAGCTTGCGCACCTCGACGACCTTGGCGCCGGGGAATCGCGCCAGCACCTCTTTCACCCGCGGATCGGATTCCGCGGCACGCTCGCGTTCGTTCCTCTGCATCTCATTTTGCGAACGCAGCGTCGGCTGTCCCGCTTCGTTGGACACGATCACGGTCCAGCGCCGTCCGGTCCATTGTTCAAGTTTACGCGACAGATCGTTGATCAGCGTCCGCGCGGCGCTGCGCTCCAGCGTCACTTCGAGCCGGCCGTCCTCGATGCGGACCAGGCCGACATCGGCCTCGAGCGCGGACTTGGTCAGGAGGTCGCGCTTTTCACCGGCGAGCGCCACCAGTTCCGGAAAGCTGGCAATCCGGAGCGGCGCCGCGGCCGGCTGCGCACCGGACGTCGGCGTGATCACCTGAGGGCGCGCGGATGCCTCTGCGCTGCCCCGCGGCGCCGAGACCGCTCGCGCGGGTGAGGATTGCATCGAAGAGACGCTGGGTGCGGACCCCCCCGACCC
>JAJYAH010000840.1 GCA_021779635.1 Pseudomonadota bacterium
CATCCTTTCTTTGCATGCCAGATGGATTGCTTCGCTTCGGTCGCAATGACGCTCCAATCCGGAACGACCGCTTACTGATAAGCCGCCACGATATCGGACACCGCGCGCTCGAGTTGCTTGGCGGTCGCGCACTGGCGTACCACGCTGCAGAAGGCGGCATATCGCGGCATTTCCGAATCGCCCCAGCCCCAGGCCATGCGGCCTTCGGGGTTGAGCCAGACCAGCCGCTTCGATCGTTCTGAAATGCGACGCAGGATATCGGCGCGCGGATCGAGGTTGTTGGTGCGGGCGTCGCCGAGCACGATCACCGTCGTCTTCGGCGTCACCGTCTTGATCCAGCCCTTCTCGAAATCCGATAGCGAGCCGCCATAGTCGGACGAGCCAAAGCCGACTTTCGACATGATCTCGCTCATGGCCTCTTCCGGCGATTTGGTGTCGAGGATGTCGCTGACCTCGATCAGGTGTCCCGAGAAGGCAAACGAGCGCACGTCATCGACGACCTCATGCAGGCTGTGGATCAACAGCAGGAAGAAGTCGGATACCTGCGCCACCGAACCGCTGACATCGCAGAGCGCCACGATCTGCGGCCGATCGCGATGACGGCGTTTCCATGACGTCAGAAATGGCACGCCGCCCCAGGCCGCGTTGCGCCGTAACGTGCGCCGGATATCGAGATGGCCGCGGCGCTGGCGCTTGCGGGGCTTGCTGTAGCGCTCGCGCAAGCGTCGCGCGATGGCGCGGATCAGGGCCTTCATCTGCTCGACCTGCCGGCGTTCAAGCCGCGCCAGCGGCGCGTTGCGCAGGATCTCATTGCGCAGGTTTTCGCTTTCCTCGCGTCCGTAGAGCACCAGCGCCTGCGAGACGATTTCGCCGACGTTTTCGCGCAATGCTGTCAATGCCGCCGCGAGCCGTTCGGCCTCCGCCGGATTGGTTGAGGTCAGCGCATCGAGATCGTCGCGCAGCCGCTCGATGCCCAACCGGTTGAGAATCCGGGTCGAGAAGATGCCGCGCTGGGTAAAATAGCGGATGTCGGACAGTGACGCCGCACTGGCCGCGTTCGCCAGCGCGGCTGCGACCGCGCTGCGATCCTGCGACATCAGCATCTGCGCCAGTTCGCCCAGTTCCGGCGCCGGCGCGCCGGATTCGCCGGTCTCTCCTGCGGTCGCATCCGGCGTAGCGCTGTTGGCAGCGTCGTTGGCAGCATCCTCGGGCGCGGTCTCGTCCTTCACCTCGGGCTGGCTGAAGAACAGGTCGAAGGTCTCGCCGAGCGCCCGCTTTTCATCCTGGTTCTTGGCGAGTGTCAGCAGCAGCGTGTCGCGCAGGATGTCGCGGTCGGCAAACCCGACATCGGCCACCGCCTTCATGGCATCGATGCTTTCCGCGGGCGATACCCGAACGCCGGCGCCGCGCGCCGCCCGGAAAAATCGATGCAGTTCCTCGCGCATGAGTGCCCCTAGCCGAATACGCCTTGGCGGCCGGCCCTGGCGACGAAGGTCGTCACTTGGGGCAGCGTGGTCTCGATGTCGGCCTCGTATTTCAGCAGCACATTGAGCGTGTCCTTGACTGTTTGGTGATCCAGCTCGGAAGATTGCAGCAGCACCAGCACGCGCGCCCAATCGATGGTCTCGCTCACCGAGGGCAGCTTCTTCAGATCGAGGGTGCGGACCTGGTTGATGAAGCCGACGATCTGGGTGCGCAGGGATTTCGCGATCCCGGGGACGCGGCTTTCGACGATGCGCTCCTCGAGCTTCTGCTCGGGGAAGCCGATATGCAGATGCAGGCAGCGGCGCTTGAGCGCGTCCGAAAGATCACGCTCGCCGTTGGAGGTCAGGATCACCGTCGGCTTCACAACGGCCACCACGGTTCCGAGTTCGGGGATGCTGACCTGGTAATCCGAGAGAATCTCGAGCAAGAGCGATTCGAATTCGGCGTCCGACTTGTCGATCTCGTCGACCAGCAGCACGCAGCCCCTGGGCTGTTCGAGGGCCTGGAGCAGGGGGCGCGGCTCGACGAATTCCTTGGAGAAGAACACGTCGCCGAAATCGTGCAGCCGGTCGAGCGCGCCGGCCAGCGTTTCCGCGCCGCCCAGCACTTCGCCGAGCTTGTCCTTGAGAATCTGGGTGTAGAGAAGCTGCTTGCCGTATTTCCATTCATACAGCGCCTTGGCTTCGTCGAGCCCTTCATAGCATTGCATGCGGATCATCTTCAGCCCGCGCCAGGCCGCCAGCGCCTTCGCCAGCTCGGTCTTGCCGACGCCGGCCGGGCCTTCCACCAGGATCGGCTTCTCGATCCGCTCGGCCAGATAGACCGCGGTCGCGATCTGCCGGCTGGCGATGTAGCCCGCCGAGGCGAGGCCGGAAGTGACGGCCTCGATCGAATCCGCCGGTACGTTGATGTTCATGATGTTCTCGATTTTCAGGCTTCAGGTCTTACGGCATCCGGCGAACGGTCCGGATTCCGGGGCGCGCCTCTTGGGATTTGAAATGGTTTTAGAGCGCGCGGAGGCCGGTCGCGAGTTCTTTTTTGCAACCTTCAAGCGCGATGCAGCATGGCTCTGAAATCGGCACGGGCGCGCCGCGCCTCGAGCCGCGCCGTTTCGGAGGCATCCCCGAGGCCGAAATAGCCGTGAATCAGGCCGGCGCCGTGATGATATTTCGTGGCGACGCCGGCGGCGCGGAGCGCATCGGCATAGGCCTTGCCCTCGTCGCGCAGGGGATCGAACCACGCCGTGCAAACAACAGCCGGCGCGAGCCCGGCATGGCTTTTCGCGCGCAACGGCGAAACCCGCCAGTCGGCGCCTTGTTTGGGATCGCCGAGATAATGGCCGGCGAACCATTGCATGGTCGCGCTCGTCAGGAAGTAACCTTCGGCATTTTCCGCGCGCGACGGAAAGCGCGCGTTCTCTGTTGCGTCGGCAAAGCCTCCGGCAACATCGGTCACCGGATAGACCAGCAATTGCGCGGCGAGATCGATGCGTGCGTCGCGGCAGGCGATCGCGATGGAAGCGGCCAGATTGCCGCCGGCGCTGTCGCCGGCGACGCCGACGCGCTTAGCATCTCCGCCGAATTCGGCAATGCGCGCGATCACGTCGCGCGCGGCGGCGAAGCCGTCCTCGAAGGCGCCGGGAAAGCGCGTTTCAGGCGGGCGGCGGTAGTCGACGGAAACCACGACGGCGCCGGTTTCGATCGCGAGCAGGCGCGCCTGCCGGTCATGGGTTTCGAGATCGCCGGCGACCCAGCCCCCGCCATGGAAAAACACCACGGTCGGCGATTTCCCGTGGCTGACGCGATAGAGGCGGGCGGCCAGCGGCCCGGCCGCGCCCTTCACCTGGATATCGCTGACGCTCTCGACCGGC
>JAJYAH010000092.1 GCA_021779635.1 Pseudomonadota bacterium
CGGTGATGAGGGCAACCTTCTCTCCCATCCCCTGCCCGTAAATCAGCGCGGTGACGCCGAGCATCTCCCGCATGCCGGGACCGCCGACCGGACCTTCATTGCGGATCACGAGCACGTCGCCATCGGCATACCTACGATTGCGGACAGCATCCACGCAGGCCTCCTCGTCCTCGAACACCCGCGCGCTGCCTTCAAACACCAGCTTCTTCAAGCCAGCCACCTTGATGACGGCGCCGTCCGGGCAAAGATTGCCCTTCAGAACCGCAACACCGCCATCCGGCATGATCGGCGCGCTGGTCGCAAAGATGATCTCCCCGTCGGGCGCATTCGCATCGCCGTATTCTTCGGCGATCGTCCGCCCGGTGATGGTGAGACAATCACCGTCGATGTGACCGCTCTCGACCAGCGCGCGAATGACAACCGCGGTACCGCCAATATCGTAGACGTCCTTGGCCGTATACTTTCCGCCCGGCCGCAAATTGCCGATCAAGGGCGTGCGCGCAAACACTTCGCCGACGTCGTCGATGGTGAAGGAGATGCCGCCTTCGTTAGCAAGCGCCGGCAGATGCAGCGCGGCGTTGGTCGATCCGCCGGTGGCGGCGACGATGGCAGCGCCATTTTCCAGCGATTGCCGCGTCACCACTTCGCGCGGCAACGGTCCGCCTCGTTGCAGCATCTGCATCACCAGGCGCCCGGCCCGGCGCGCGGCTTGTGCGCGCTCGGCATAGACGCCGGGAATCATCGACACGTTTGGGATCGTGAGCCCCATGGCCTCAGAAACCATCGCCATGGTATTGGCAGTGAACTGCCCCGCGCAGGCGCCGATCGTCGGCAGGCACGCACGCTCGATGCCCGTCAAAGTCGCCTCATCGATTTCGCCGGTCATGAAACCACCGACCGCCTCGTAAGAGTCCAGCACGGTGAGGGTCCGTCCCTCGAACCGTCCGGGAAGCGCGCTGCCGCCATAGATGAAGATCGACGGCACATTGCAGCGGATCATTCCCATCATCACGCCGGGAAGCGTCTTGTCGCAACCGCCGAAGCCGATCAGTGCATCATAGGCAAGACCGTGAACCACGGCTTCAATCGAATCGGCAATCAACTCACGCGAGACCAGGGAGAATTTCATCCCTTCGTGATTCATGCTGATGCCGTCGGAAACCGAAATGGTGGAGAATTCCCGCGGCGTGCCGCCGGCCTCCGCGATTCCGGCCTTGGCGGCATCGACCTGGAAATCGTGGGTCATGTTGCAAGGGGTCTGTTCGCCCTTCATGCTGACAACCCCGACCATGGGCCTCGCCAGCGCCGCGTCGTCCAGTCCCATCGCGCGCATGAAAGCGCGGTGGGGCGCGCGATCAAGACCATCGATCGTCACACGCGATCGCCGCTTCTTCATGCCTCTTTTCTCCGGATGTCGTCCCGGCGTTCGCCAGGACGATGCTGACGCTCGCCTATTGCAGGGGTGCTACGATGGTCGGATGCCTGAATTGCGCGACGTCCAGTTTGGGCAGCATTCCGGTCGCGGCGTAAATGTCGAACATCTTCTGGATCGCATCGAAATTCGGCGCCGCCCCGGGGTCGCGCCCGAAATCATTGTCCTTGAGCAGATAGGTATCCAGCACCGGTATCGGCGCCTTCAGCACTTCGGAAACGACTTTGAGGGTTTCCTCGCGATTGGCCAGCGCCTTCTTCATGCCGGAGGTGATATCGCGCACATAGGCCTTCACCAGATCAGGATTCTTGTCGACGAAGTCGGCGCGACAGGCCTCGAGAATGTGTACGATGTTCGGCATCGCCTGATTGAGCGAGAACAGCTTGCGCGTGCCGCCTTTGGCTTCGGCGCGCGCCGCGAAGGGCTGGTTCATGTTGACCGCATCGACGCGGCCCTGGCGCAGGGCGTCTTCGGAAACCGCAAAGCCAACCTCGACCAGCTTGATATCGGTTGCCGGATCGACGCCGTTCTGCTTCAGAAGCATGTTGAACGGCCCCTGGGTGCCGCCGCCGATCACCGAGATGCCGATGGTCTTGCCCTTGAGATCGGCAATGGACTTGATCGGCGAATCGTCCTTCACGGCCCAATAGACCGAGAAGCCGCCCGGCTTCTCGAAAACATGCTGGGCGACGATGTAGGCCTTCAGATTTCCGCCGATTACGCCGTTGGCCAGCGACAACGGCGCCTGCGTCGCGCAGTCGAGCGCGCCTGCCGCCAGCGCCTGCGTCATGGGAGCGGTGCCCTGAAACTGGGTCCATTCGATATTATAGGTCTTGCCGAGATCGGGAAATTCCGCGGGCCTGCGCATCATCCAGTATTTCGATTCCTCCGCCGGAATGGTCCAACCGACGCGGATCGTCTGCTGTGCGTGAGATGAGTTCGCGCTGCCAACCACGCAAGCCACCGCCGCTCCGGCCACCAGGATCCATTTCCGAGATATCCGCATCATGCCCACTCCAATTTCCCGATGCCAACCGGCGTCATCGCAAAATAACAGGTGCCCAAACCTTTCATGGTTCAAATGATCCGGCAAGCCATCCGGCAATCATCGGCACCCGCTTCGGCGAGGCACGCTCACGAGGTATGTCCGGCAACGCCGGGACAGGTCCCCTACACGTCGTCTGCTCCCCATCCGATCGGGATCGGCCCGATTTCCCCATTCGACGATTTCCGGTAACGTCTTCGACCCAAAAGGAGCCTATCCCATGTACGAGCCTGCCGGCGTCCAGACATCGCCGGGATTTCCAATCCCTCCGTATATGAAGGCCTGGGTTCTGGGCGGCCCGGACGAGCTTCTGCTGCGCGAAAAGCCGACGCCCATTCCGGGGCGCGCCGAAGTTCTGGTCCGCATCGATGCCGTGGCCATTTGTGCCACCGATCTTGAGATCATCCACGGCGGAGCGCCGGCGAGCATTCAGGGCGGTCTGCCCTTCAACAAGAACTTTACGCCCGGACATGAGTATATGGGCACCGTCGCCGCGCTCGGCCCCGGCGTCGATGAATTCGAGATCGGCGAACGCGTCAGCGTGGAAATCCACACCGGTTGCGGCCAGTGCAAGCGATGCCGCCAAGGCATGTACACGTCGTGCCTGAACTATGGCCGGCCGGACAAGGGTCATCGCGCCAACGGATTCACCACCGATGGCGGTTTTGCCGAATACGCGATCAATCACATCAACACGCTGGCGCGCGTTCCCGACACCATGACCGACGCGGAAGCAACACTTGTCGTGACTGCCGGGACCTCGATGTACGGCTTGACCGAACTGGGCGGACTGGTTGCCGGGGAGAGCGTTGTCGTGATCGGCCCGGGACCGATCGGGCTGCTCGCGGTAGCTGTCGCCAAAGCCTTGGGCGCAAGCCCGGTGATCCTGACCGGAACGCGCCACAGGCGTCTGGCGATCGGCCAGGAATTAGGCGCCGACCGCGTCGTCAATATCGCCGACGAGAATGCGGTCGACGTCGTCAAGCAGTTCACTGGCGGGATCGGTGCGGATTATGTGATCGAGTGCGCCGGCACCGAAGCCACCGTCAATCAGGCCATTCACATGGCCAATCGCGGCGGGAAAATCTGTCTGGCCGCATTCCCGCACGACCCGGTGACGACCGATCTAGCGCATCTCGTGAGGAACAATGTCTATGTCTACGGCATTCGCGGCGAAGGCCGCAGCGCCACACGCCGGGCGATGGCCCTGATGGCGGAAAAGCGCTTCGATGCGACCAAGATCCACACCCATACGTTTGCGCTCGCCGATCTGCCGACCGCGCTTCGCTATGCCCGTGACCGGGTCGAGGACGCCATCAAGGTGGTCGTCACCACCCGGCAGGCGAACATGATCGCCAGCGCGGCGGAGTAGAACAGCCAGCGCTTCCGAGGGTCCCGGTTATCCGGAGTTGGCGACCCGGCTGTGCCGGGAGCCGTAGGCAAAATAGATCACCAGACCGATCGCAAGCCAGACGGCCAACCGGATCCAGGTATCCATCGGCAGGCCGAACATCAGGAATATCGCGGTCGCCGCGCCGCACGGCGCGACAATCCAGATGGCGGGCGATCTGAACGGCCTGACCAGTTCGGGCTCGGTCACGCGCAGCACCAGCGTTCCGACCGAGACAACAACGAATGCGAACAGGGTTCCGATGCTGACGAGTTCGCCGACCAGCCCGATCGGCAACACCCCCGCGAAAACGGCCACCATAACACCGGTCCCGATGGTGGCGACGTAAGGGGTGCGAAAACGGGGATGAATTCTGCCCGCGACCGATGGCAGCAAGCCGTCATGTGCCATCGCACGAAAAATTCTCGGCTGCGAGAGCAGCATCACCAGGATGACCGAGGTCAGACCGAAGACGATCGCCAGCTTAACCAGCGGAGACAGCCAGCCTATTCCGGCAGCATCGATTCCGACCGCGATCGGATCGGCGACGTTCAACCGGTCAAACGGCACGATTCCAGTCAGAACAAGGCCGACCGCGAGATAGAGCACCGCACAGATTGCCAGCGAACCTAATATACCGATCGGCAGGTCCCGCATCGGCGACTTGGCCTCCTGCGCGGTGGTGGAAACGGCGTCAAAGCCGATATAGGCAAAAAATACCACGGCGGCGCCACGGATCACGCCCGACCAGCCATAGATGCCGATCCCCGCATTCGGAGGAATAAACGCGCCGGCGGGATTGCCCGACGTAACCCAGTTCGCCGTGCTGAAAGCGGGCGCCGCGCAGACGATAAAAAGCCCGATGACAGCCAGCTTCACCGCCACAATAAAGGTATTGACCCGGGCCGACTCCCGGACGCCGACCACGAGCAATGCCGTGATCATCACGATGATCACAATGGCCGGAACGTTCAGGATGGCTCCCGTCGTTGACCACACATGTCGCGTAGTGTCGAACGAAAGCGGCGACGACACGTATCGCTCGGGCAGGACGAGGCCGAGATCCCTGGCAAAACTGACAACATATCCGGACCAGCCGATAGCAACCGTGATCGCGCCTACCGCATATTCAAGGATCAGGTCCCAGCCGATGATCCAGGCGATCAACTCGCCCAACGTGGCATAGGTGAATGTGTATGCGCTGCCGCTGATCGGGATCATCGAAGACAATTCAGCGTAACAAAGGCCGGCGAACCCTGACGCGATGGCGCCGAGCAGAAAGGACAGCGTGACCGCGGGCCCGGCATTGGCGGCGGCGGCGTGTCCGGTCAAAACGAAAATGCCGGCGCCGATGATGCCGCCGACGCCAATTCCGACGAGATTGAGCGCAGACAGGGTTCGCCTCGGCGGCCGCGCTTCGTCGTCACCTTCGTCCTGAGCCGCCTCGTTCGCCAGTTGCGTTGTGGACTTGCGCGCCCAGAAATTTGCCAAAAACCGGTATCCTTTCAGATCAAGCGCGGCATCATAACTCATCGAATGAAAAATGGGGATTTACCAACCCGCCCCGCCGGCTCACACCGAACAATAACGCTCCTTGATATCGTTGTCCGCCAATAGCTCGCGCGCGGCGGCGTGATGCACCACGGCCCCCTGATCCAGCACATAGGCACGATCGGCAATATCGAGCGCCAGTTCCACGTTCTGCTCGACCAGGAGAACCGTGGTTCCCTGCGCCTTCATGGTACGAAACAATTCGAACATCTCATCGACCAGCACCGGCATGATGCCTTCGGACGGCTCATCGAGCATGATGAGATCGGGCTTTGAGATCACCGCCCGCGCGATCGCCAGCATTTGCTGCTCGCCACCGGACATAGTCACCGCCTCCTGATCCAGCCGCTCGGCGAGCCGCGGGAAAATCCTGGCGATGCCTTCGATCAGCTCGACTTCTCTTTTCTTTTGGGGAGACGCCACCAGGCCCAGCCGAAGATTTTCCCGCACCGAAAGCCCCTGCACGATGCGCCGTTCTTCCGGCACATAGGCGAGGCCAAGCGCAAAACGCAGATGCGCAGGCTGGATCAACATCTCCTTGTCCTTGAACATGACCGAGCCGCGGGTCTTGTCCATCAATCCCATGATGGATTTCAAGGTGGTGGTCTTGCCGGCGCCGTTGCGGCCGATCAGGCAAACGATCTCGCCTTTTGCCACCTCGAGGCTGATATCCTGCAGGACATGGCTGGCGCCATACCAGGCGTTCAGCTTGCTGACGTGCAACATCCGGTCAATGCTCCCGCTGGCCAAGATAGACCCGCTTCACCGCTTCGTTCT
Organism: Pseudomonadota bacterium; assembly: GCA_021779635.1. The sequence continues at coordinate 6,196 of JAJYAH010000092.1, forward strand.
TGCGAACCTCCGAAGGCGTTCCTTCCGCCAAGAGCTCGCCGTGATGCAGTACCAAGATACGATCACTGATTCCGAGCACTAGTTTCATCTTGTGCTCAACCAGGATGACCGTCCGTTCGCTCGCCAGCTTCACGATCAGATCCATCATGATACGGGTTTCCTCCGGACTCATGCCGGCGGTCGGCTCGTCAAGCAGCAGCAATCGCGGCCGGCTCGCCAGCGCCATTCCGATTTCCAGCGCACGCTGCTCGCCATGGGCGAGCGTCTTTGCCGTTCGCCCGCGCGAATCCGACAACCCGACCAGCTCCAGCAGTTCATCGGCCTGCTCGGTCAATTCGCGAAGCCGGGCGCGGGGCCGCCACATATCGTAGCGCGACACCAGCGCCTGCAGGCCGACGCGGATGTTTTCCCGCGTCGTCAATTGCGGAAACACATTGGTGATCTGGAAGGATTTTGCCACACCCATATGGGCAAAGCGGTGCTGCGGCAGTCCGGTGACATCCCGGCCCTCGAATTCCACACTGCCGCTCGATGGCCGAAACGCGCCCGACAGCAAATTGAAATAGGTGCTCTTGCCGGCGCCGTTGGGACCGATGATCGATGTGATCGCGCCCCTGGTAAATTCGGCCGAGATGTTGTTCAGCGCGACAAATTTTCCGAATACCTTGCCGACGCCCCTGGTGCGCAGAATGACTTGCTGCGATGCCGGTTCGAGCACCGTCATGGCTTGCCCCGCGAGATCAGCGTTCCCCAGATTCCAGCCGGGAAGAACAATACGCAAATCATGAAGATGGCGCCGACGACGAGCTGCCAATGCACCGTCCAGAGCGAAACCAGATTCTCGAGCAGCAGAAAGGCCGCCGCACCGATCATCGGCCCGAAGAACGTTCCCATTCCGCCGAGCAGCGCGATCATCACGACCACGCCCGAGGTGTCATAATGCAGGATTTCGATCGGCACAATGGACAAGTGCAGCGCTTGAAGCGCGCCGGCGAGCCCGCAAAACCCGCCGGACAGCACGAACGTCATCAGGCGCGTCAGCGTCACATCGTACCCGGAGGCTTTCGCGCGGGTCTCGTTTTCACGCACCGCTTCGATCACAGCGCCAAACGGCGATGCCAGGATCCGCGACAGCACGAAGAACGCCGCTATCACGAATGCGGCGATCACATAATAACGGGTCAGCGGGTTGATGAAATCGAGCTTGATGCCGAGAACATCGATGGCGTGGACATTGATCCCACGCAGGCCATTCTCGCCGCCGGTCCAGTCGACCGCCTGATAGAACAGGTAATACACGCATTGCGACAACGCCAGCGTGACCATCGCGAAGTAAATGCCGCGCGTTCTTATCGCCAGCACGCCGATCAGCGCCGCCATCACGAGGCCGCCGGCAATGCCGAGCGCGATAGCCGCAAACCACGGCAACCCAAAATGGACGATCGCGATCCCGCAGAAATAGGCGCCGGTTCCGAACAAGGCGGCGTGCCCGAAAGACAACAGGCCGAGATAGCCGTAAACCAGATTGAAGCCGAGCGCATAGAGACCGTAGATCAGGATGTTGGCAGCGAGCGCCGTGAACGGCATGACTAGGGGAAATATCAGCACGACCAGGCTGGCGATGCTCGCGCGATGCCTGGTCGCGAACTGAAACCAGCTCACAGGCAATTCCTGCGCCCGCGGATATGGCTGCGTCATCTCATTCATTCGCGGATTTCACCTTCAACTCATCAATCCGGCGCGGCCGAAAAATCCCTGCGGCCGGATGATCAGGACCACGGCCATCAGCGCGAAGATCGAAACCTTGGCCATTTCCGGCGCGAACAGCGATGTCATGCTGACGACGACGCCGACCAGGAGGCCGGCCAGCACGGCGCCGCCGATCGATCCCATGCCGCCCACCACGGTGACGACAAACGCCTCGGCGAGGATGGTCCCGCCCATCTCGGGGCTGACGCCTTGAAGCGGCGCCGCCAGCAACCCGGCAAAGCCCGCGATCGCGGTTCCGATCCCGAACACAATCAGCCAGACCCGGGCCACGTTGACACCGAGCACGCGAACGATTTGCGGATCGCGCGCGCCGGCCCGGATGATCAGGCCGAAGCTGGTTTTTTCCAGAAACAGCCAGAGCGCCAGCAGCACGACCGCGGTCGCGCCGATCACGAACAGGCGGTAGAGCGGAAAATAGCCGACGCCAATATTTACGGCGCCTTGCAGCACTTCCGGAGTATCGAAGGGGAATCCGGTCTTGCCGAAGGCGATGCGCACCAGTTCGACCATCACGTAACTGAGCCCGAAGGTCAGCAGCAGCGGATAGTCAATGCCGCGGCCGTACAACGGCCGTATCAAAATGCGTTCGACCGCGAAGCCGAACAGGCCGACCGCCAGCGGCACCGCGATCAGGCAGATCCAGAAATTTCCGCCGAGCGAGAGGATGTAGACACCGACATAGGCGCCGACCATGTAAAACGCACCGTGGGCGAAGTTGACCACGGTCAGCATGCCGAAGATCAGCGAAAGACCGATCGCAAACAGCACGTAGATCGCGCCCAGCGCCAGGCCGGCAAACAATTGCAAAGCGATCAGATCGAAGCTCAGACCGGCCATGCGCTCCCCCAAAAGCCAGTGCGTGCCGACAACGACACGCGCCGCTTCACGACATCAGGATTTATGACCGAGTTCCTCGCAGCTGCGCAGATTTGCCTCATTGGGCTCGTCGGTGCTGATGATGTCGAAGACATCGGACTCATTTCGCATATCCTTCGACTTCGACCGGATCACCAGCACTGATTGCACCGATTGATGGTCGCATTTGCGATAGTATTGCGGTCCCTTGTAGAAATCGTACTTCAACGCTTCCAGTGCTGCGATCACCTTTTCGGTGTCGACGCTGCCCGCATTCTTGACCGCGGCGAGGACCGTCCGCACGCCACCATAGCCCAGCGCGCCGTAGTCGGTCGGCAGCTTGCCGTCGTACATCTTGCGAAACGCGTCATTGAATGCCTTGGTGGACGCGAATTTGTCCTCAAGGCCCCAATAGAACGAGCATCCGCCGATCACCCCGTCGAACGCCTGCGGCCCCGCCGCAACCCGGCTCGCATGCGAGAGCAGCGGCGCAATGATCTGGATGGTTTTCTTCACGCCGAAATCGGTCGCCTGTTTCAGCGAGATCTGCTGATCGCGTCCGAAATTGCTGATGCACAGAATGTCGGGCTTCAGCGCCTGGATGCGCGGCAGCAGGGTCGAGAAATCGGTGGTGCCGAGCGGGTGGCGGATATCGCCTAGGTTTTCGATATTGAAGGCCTTGCCGACCTCGAGGAAGCCGCGGACCATCTCGTGGCCGTAGGCATAGTCCGCTGTCAGGAACGCGACCTTCTTGCCGAATTTTCCAAATGCGTAGCGGCCCACCGCTCCCGAGGTCAGATGCGGATTGAGGGCCTCGTGGAAGGTGTATTTGCTGAAGTCGGCAGCTTCGTTGATGGCGTCCGACTGGCTGATCGAATTGAAGATGACGCCGCGCTCCTTGGCGACGTTGTTGATCGCGAGCTGAACGGCGGCGGAAAGACTGCCGACCACGAAGTTCACCTTTTCCTTTTCGACCAGTTCCAGGGTCCGCGTCGCCGCCTCGCCGGGATTGAGCTTGTCGTCGCGCACCAGCAATTCCGCCTTGCGCCCGTTGAGGCCGCCGCCGTCATTGAATTGCGCAATGGCGACCTGCGCAGCACGCACCTGATCCTGGGCCTCGGCGCCGTAGGGTCCCGTCAACGGCACCGGAAACCCGATCTTGATGGTCGCTTCCTGCGCCTGCAGCAGATTGATGCGAAACGGCGAAGCTGCAAGTGCTGCCCCCGCGCTCGCCGTCGTCAGCAGACGTCGGCGGGAAATTGATCCGGATTCGGTGGTCTTCCTGGTCATGGCGTCCTCCTCTGAATATTGTATTTGGCTTTTTCGGCGTCGTCCTCGTTCAAATTCGTCCCAGCGCCGCAAGGATAAGCTTCGGCGTCAACGGAATCTCGGTGATGACGGCGCCGAACGGCTTCAACGCATCGTTCACCGCATTGGCGACGGCAGCGGCAGCTCCCGCCGTGCCGGCCTCGCCCGCGCCCTTGGCGCCGAGCTCCGTCTCCCGCGTAGGCGACACCACATGCCCCACATCTATGTCGGGCATTTCGCCGGACATCGGCACCAGGTAATCGGCCATATTGGCGTTGGTCAGCTGGCCGCGTTCGTCGTAGATGCACTTTTCGAACAGCGCAGCGCCGAGGCCCTGCACGACCCCGCCCCGGATCTGTTCATCCACCAATTGCGGATTGATAATCGTACCACAATCCTCGACCACCCAATGCCTGAGCAGTTTTACGAAGCCGGTGTCAATATCGACTTCCAGCCAAGAGGCCTGGACGCCGTTGGTGAAGGCGAACGGATATTCGCGGGGCACGAAATGGCATGTCGCCATCAATTCGGGCTGAATACCCGGCGGCAAGGTGTCCGGCCGGAAATAAACGATGCGGGCGAGTTCCTGCAATTCGATGCGCGGCACCCCGTCGCTTGCATTCACCACCACATTGTCGGTGATGTCGAGTTCGGCCGGTGAGGATTGCAGGATCGCCGCCGCCACATCCAGCACGTTCTTGCGCAGGATCTTCGCGGCCTGAAGCGCCGCCTCGCCTCCGATTCCGGCACCGCGCGATGCCCAGGTGCCGCCGCCATAGGGCGTGTTGTCGGTATCGCCGAGAATGACGCGGACGCGCTCCATCGAGACGCCCATCACGCTGCCGACGATCTGCGCGGTGAAAGATTCCGAGCCCTGCCCCTGCTCGGTAATGCTGGTCTGGCAGATGACCGAACCCTGGGCGTCCATCCGCACGGCGACGCCGTCCTGCGACGAAATCCGAGCGCCACCGACGCCGTAAAACGCGGCACTCGGATTGGTAATCTCGATGAAACTGGCAATGCCGATGCCGCGATGGATGTTTCTCTGGCGCAACGCGGCCTGCTCGGCGCGCAGGCCGTCATAATCCATCATCGTCATCAGCTTGCTCATCGCCGCGTGATGCGACAACTGCTCAAATCTGAGGCCGGACGGCGAGGCGCAGGGATAGGCGTCATCGGCAATGAGATTGCGGCGACGGATTTCCACCGGGTCCATCCCGATCTTCAGAGCTGCCAAATCGACCAGCCCTTCCGTTACCGAACAAGCGATGGGATGGCCGACGCCGCGATACTGGCACATCACGTTCTTGTTCTGGAACACGACCCTCGACCGCGCGCGATAATTCCTGGTGACGTAGGGTCCGCCGATCAGGTTGACGACCTGGTTCGCCTCGATCGCGCTGGTGCGCGGATACATCGAATAGGGACCGATGCCGGTGAGATCGTCGATCTCGAATGCCATGATCGTGCCGTCGCGCTTGACGCCGATCCGCCCCCAGCAGCGATGGTCGCGGGCGTGAATGTCGGTGTTGAAGCTTTCGACCCGGTCCGCGACATATTTGATCGGCCGCCGCAGCAATTTCGACAGCGCGTAGGTCGCCATTTCGTCGGCATAGACGTGGACCTTGATCCCGAACGAGCCGCCGACGTCCTTGCAGACCACGCGAACCTGCGAATCCCTGAGTCCGAGATGGAGCGCGGCGATGTTCTGCACCATGTGCGGCGCCTGGGTGCCCTGGTAGATCGTCAATCGGGCCTCGGCGACGTTCCAGTCGGCCACCACCGAGCGCGGCTCCAGCGTCACGCCGGTGTGCCGTCCGAAGACAAAATCCGCTTCCACCACCTCGTCGGAGTCCGCGAACGCCTGATCCACCGCGCCGGCGTCGAGCTGTCGCTCGAAGGCGAGGTTATCGCCGAGCGAGGGATGGATGACCGGGGTTTGCCGATCGAGCGCGGTGCGCATGTCGGTCACCGCATCCAATTCCCTGTATTCAACCGAGACGGCTTCCGCGGCATCCTCGGCGACGGCACGGCTCGTCGCCACGATGGCGGCGACGGCCTCGCCCTGCCAGCAGACATGGTCGATGGCGATTGCATGCTGCGGCGCGGATTTGAGCCCCTTCATATGCGACAGCACGCCGACCCAGGGCGTGATCACCGCCGACAACTCCTTGCCGGTCACGATCGCGATGACGCCCGGCAAGCGCCTTGCAGCATCGGCATCGATCGCGATGATTTTCGCATGGGCATGGGGCGAGCGCAGAAACACCACATGCGCCATCCGCGGCAGCTCGATGTCGCTGACATAGAGCCCACGCCCCTGCATCAGCCGCTCAAGGTTGGGCCTCGGCACCGTCTTGCCAATGTAGGAATTCGGCCGGTCCAGCACCGAGAGACCCGCGGGATTTGCCGACGCCTCCGTCATGGATTGGATCCCGCACGCCGGCGCGCCGTGGCCTCGACCGCATCGATGATGGCCTGATAACCGGTACAGCGGCAGTAATTGCCGGACAAATGCTCGCGGATACGCTCCCGGTCCGGCGTCGTGTGCTGTTTCAACAAATCCTGCGCGGCCATCAGCATTCCGGGCGTACAGAAGCCGCATTGCAGCGCATTGCGATCGCGAAAGGCGGCCTGCAGATCGGCGATCTCGCCGCTGTCGGACAATCCCTCAATGGTCTCGACGGAGGCGTTGTGCGTCTGCACCGCCAGCATCAGACAGGAACGAACGATATCTCCGTTCACGCGCACCGTGCACGCGCCGCACACCCCGTGTTCGCAGCCTACATGCGTCCCGGTCAATTGAAGATGCTCGCGCAGGAAGTCCGCCAGGTTGAGGCGTGGCAGCACCTGCGCGTCGACGCGCTCCCCGTTGACGTCGAGCGATATCTGTATCTGCGCTGTCACGCAGGCCCCCCGGCGGCGAGACTGCGGCGACCCAGCAGCGCGGCAACGCAACGCACCAGCAGAACCTTGGCTAGATGCCGGCGCATGGACGCGGACGCCTGCTGATCTTCCGGAGGATCAAGCTCCTCGCCAAGGGCTGTCGAGACATCCGACAAGACCTCAGGCGTAATGACGGCGTTGATCAGTCTCAACGCGGCGCTGGATCGTACCGGCCGATCGCCGACCGCAAAGAAAGCGAGCCGAAGGTCTGCGAATACATCGCCTTCCACGATCGCCTGCGCTGCTATACCGACGATGGCGTAATCGCCATGCCGCCGCGCGAATTCGTGAAAGAAGTGCGCGGAGTTCTTTCCTGCCACCGGCAGCTCGACGGCGGTCAACAACTCGTCCGCCGACAACGCGGTCTCGTAAATCCCGGTGAAGAAATCCCTGGCCGCGACCCGCCGCTCGCCGGTCTGGCCGCGGATGACGATGGTCGCATCCAGCGCGACCATGCAGGCCGGCAACTCCGACGCCGGGTCGGCATGGGCGAGGCTACCGCCGATGGTGCCCTTGTTGCGGATCGCCGGATGCGCGACATGAGCGATCGCTTCCGTCAACAATGGCGCGTGTGCGGCGATTTCGGGCGATCGCTGGAGATCAACATGGCGCGTCAGCGCGCCGATGGTGAGGACATCGCCCCGAACCGCGATTCCCCTGAGTTCAGCGATCCCGCCGATATCGATGACCAGTTCCGGAGAGATCAAACGCAGATTCATGGCCGGCATCAGGCTCTGGCCACCCGAAAGCACCTTGGCGTCGTCGCCGTGCGCGGCGAGCAGTTCCAACGCGTTCCTAACGCTGGTTGCGCGTGCGTAGCTGAAAGCCGAGGCTTTCATTGGCGTGATCTCCCCGGCCGGATTCTAGCGCATTTTTGAAGGATTAGACGGCGCTGACTATCAAAGGTCAAGTTTGTTTATCGAACGATTATTTCTGATGACTCGACTTTTGGATTAG
>JAJYAH010000093.1 GCA_021779635.1 Pseudomonadota bacterium
CACGCAGGATCTCGATCTGCTCGGTGAAGAAATTCTCGCGGACACTGACACCGGAGTCGCGAACACCGTCGATAAACACGTCATTGCGGGTGTCGAAGCCGCGGACGAAGAACCGGTCGCCAAAGGCGTTGCCACCCTCGCCGGTGCCGAGCGTCACGCCGGCGGCGTTCAGGACCGCCTGCTTCAGCGACGTGGCGTTCTCGTCTGCCAGCACTTCCTTGCTGAGGACCGTGACCGTCTTCGGCGTATTCAACAGAGGCTCGGGAAATTTTCCCGACGCCTGGAGATGATCGACCTTGTAGGGAGCAGCCGCATCCGCATAGGGGTTGCGATCCGCGCTCAGGGCGCCCGCGTTGGGAAACGGCACCGGCGCTACTTGCGCGGGTTGTGAACGGCGCGCGGCGCGCCGCAATGCAGAGCGAGCGCGAAGCTGGTCCGGCGACGGTTTCGATGCGGCGGGGCGCGGACGAGTGACCGGCGCATCGACCGTCACCGGCGGCAGCGGTTCCTGCTGTGCTTCGGCGCCCGAGAACGAGGCGACCGCCATCAGGCCGGCGACCGCCGAGACCTTGCGGCCCGAGTAACTGTCGAATGTTTCACTGACCGAGTTCACCGCCGCGTTCAAACGCAGCGACCTCGGCGTCTTTGCCTTGTTCATTGAAGCACGCCCCAAAAACCAAATTCAGTCTGCTCATGCACCCCATTAGCGACGAGCAACTGCAAGTGGGTTATCGAGCGCAAAAATTCGGGTCAATCCGATTACAGCCCCGAAATGTTTGAATCCATCCAGATCAAAACGATTCTAAATCCCAGTTTGAAATCGTTCTAAACCTATATTTGAAGCGTTCTAAGCTGACGCTGAGAAATGCCCTGCAAATCGGGCTTTTTCATTCTCCGGCCGCGCCAGCGTCGATCAATCGACGCTCGGCGCCTTCATGAGCGAAAACAGTTCATCGACGGTCTGCTGCGCCGTCAATCGCACACGATCGGTATTTTCCATGCCTGCAATGTTGACGCCCTTCACCACCGCTTTGATCTCGTCGCGGAAATCGGTGAGAAACCGCAACGGATCGGACGAGTCGTTGGCGACACGGGCAATCAGGCCGGTGATCAGGAGCTGGCAAGCGATCATCCGTCCGTTCAATTCATCCATTCTGCGTTCCTGACTGGTTGCGAGCTTGATACGAAATTCGCGATCGCGATTTGCGCCGTGATATGGGCGGGGTCGGCTCCGCTTGCAACCAACTCGCGGAACGATTCAATTTGAAAAAATTGTCGCGACAGCGTGGAAGCGCGGCGAGCTTCGGGTCGTTCAGGCCGCCAACCGGATCGCAAGACGATTATTTGGCGGCGATATCGCCGGGTTCGGCGAAGCCCTTGATTCGTTCCTTGATGTCCTTGAGCGTCTCCAGACTGGTCTGGAGCGAGGCTGAAGGAATATCCTGCAACACATCGATGGCAATGGAGTCGCGCAGGCTGTCGAGATCGTCGACGAGTTGGCGCCCGCTCGCGGTAAGAAACAGCCGGTTAGCGCGTCGATCCCTGGGGTCGTGCCGCCGCTCGAGAAGGCCGTGCTCGACCAGTCGATCGAGCAGTCGCACCAGCGAGATCGGCTGTAATTCGAGCACTTCAGCCAGATCGACTTGCGATAATCCTTCCTGCTGTCGCAATCTGAACAATACGATCCACTGCGCGCGCGTGCTGCCGCGGCCCTTGGCGCGCTGATTGATATAGTTGCGCAGCAGGCGCGAGCTTTCGACAAGTTGCGCAATCAGCTGGCGTTTCAGATCGAGCGACATAACCGTGGCGGTTCCCAAAGCTTTCCAATAGTTTAGGATTGTCAATTGATGGTGTGTTTACACATAAAGTGCATGCATATTATGTAAGGCTCAGGCATTCATTTAAAGGTGCCACACGCAAATTTGAGCCAATGAGGCCAAATGACCAGATCTCGAACGATCCGCTGGCTTGTCCTGGTCGTAGTCGTCGCTGCGCTGGGGTTTTTTGGCTGGCAGCAATATCGCGGCGCGGGTCCGGGGGGTCAGGCTGATAGCGCTCAAAAGCGTTCGGGTCCCCCGTCAGCCAAGCCTGTTCCGGTGACGATAGCATCGGTCGAGAAGGCGGATTTTCCGGCGTATCTGTTCGGTCTGGGGTCGGTTCAGGCGTTCAACACCGTGATTGTTCGGACCCGGGTGGACGGTCAGATCGACAAGATTGCCTTCCAGGAAGGGCAATTGGTGAAGGAGGGTGACATCCTGGCCCAGATCGACCCGCGTCCGTACCAGGCCGCGCTCGACCAGGCCGTCGCCAAGAAGGCCCAGGACGAAGCCAATCTGGCCAATGCCAAACTCGATCTTCATCGTTATGTCAGCCTGGGCGAATTCGCGACCAAGCAGCAGACCGACACCCAGGTTCTACGGTCCAGCAGCTCATCGCCCAGATCGCCGGCGATGTCGCCGCCATTTCTAACGCCAGAACCCAGCTCGATTATGCGACCATTCGCGCGCCGCTGGCGGGCGTCACCGGTTTTCGCCTGGTCGACCAGGGCAACATCGTCAACGCGTCAACCCAGACCGGCATCGTCACGATCGCCCAGATCGAACCGATCGCCGTGATCTTCACGGCACCCGAGGAACAGCTTCAGGAAATCAAGGCAGCGCTCGCGTCGCAACCGCCCAAGGTGATCGCGCTATCGGCCGACGGCAAGCGGGTGTTGTCCACCGGTACACTCTCATTGATCAACAACCAGGTCGACGTCTCCAGCGGGACGATCCGCCTCAAGGCGATCTTCGAGAACAAGGATCACGCCTTGTGGCCAGGCCAGTCGGTCTCGACTCGCCTGCTCATCAAAACCCTCAAGGAGGCCGTCGTCATTCCGGACGACGCGATTCAACATGGCAACGATGGCCTCTACACGTTCGTCGTCGACCAGGACAACAAGGCCGTCCTGCGCAAGATCAAGGTCGGTCCATCGGTCGATGGCCGATCGGTGGTCGATGAGGGCCTGACGCCGGGACAGCGGGTAATCATCACGGGTCAGTACAGGGTGCAGCCCGGTTCGCTGGTCTCAACCGCGATTGCGGATTCGGAGCAGGCTCCGGCCAAGGTCCCATAAAAATGAACGAGAGCATCTCGGCGCCGTTTATCCGGTACCCCATCGCAACATCGCTGCTGATGGCCGGAATCCTGTTCGTCGGCCTGGTCGCCTACCCGCAATTGCCGGTCGCGCCGTTGCCGCAGGTGGACTTCCCGACCATTCAGGTATCGGCCAGCCTCCCCGGCGCCAGTCCCGAAACCATGGCGACGTCGGTAGCACAGCCGCTGGAGAGACAGTTCGCCCAGATACCGGGCATCACGCAAATGACGTCGACGAGCTCTCTGAGCTCCACTGCAATCACCATCCAATTCGATCTCAACCGAAGCATCGATGCCGCCACCAACGATATCCTCGGCGGCATCAACGCGGCGGGCGGCCAACTGCCGAAAAGCCTGCCGACGCCGCCGACCTACCGGAAAGTCAATCCGGCAGATTCGCCTATACTGCTGCTCTCGATGACGTCAGATACGCTGCCGGTGACCGAAGTCGATGACTACGCCGACAACCAGATGGCGCAGCAGATCAGTCAGATTTCCGGCGTGGCGCAGGTAATCATCGGCGGCCAGCAGAAGCCCGCCGTCCGCGTCCAGATCGATCCGGCCAAACTGGTCGCCAAGGGATTGTCGCTCGAGGACGTTCGCAACCAGCTCGCGGTAGCCACCGTCGACAATGCCAAGGGCAATGTGGATGGCGGTACGCGCAGTTACACCATCTATGCCAACGATCAACTGCTGAAGGCCAAGGACTGGAACGACGTCATCATTGCCTACCGCAACGGTGGTCCATTGCGGGTTCGTGACATCGGAACTGCTGTCGCCGGGCCCGAGGACGCCAAGCAGGTGGCCTGGGCCAATGGCAAGCGCGGCGTCTTTCTCGTCATATTCAAACAACCCGGCGCCAACGTCATCGATACCGTCGACAAGATCAAGGCGCGGCTGCCGCGGTTGATTGCGTCGATCCCGCCGACGATCAAAGTCACGATCATGAGCGACCGCACCCAGACCATCCGCGCGGCGGTCACGGACGTGCAATACACGCTGTTGCTGACGATCCTGCTCGTCGTCCTGGTAATTTTTATTTTCCTGCGCAGCGTGTGGGCGACCATCATCCCCAGCGTCACGGTTCCGCTGGCGCTGCTTGGCGCCTGCGCCTTGATGTGGATATTCGGCTACACGCTCGACAACCTGTCGCTGATGGCGCTGACGATTTCGGTGGGGTTCGTCGTCGACGACGCGATCGTCGTTCTGGAAAACATCACGCGATATGTCGAGGAAGGCGAGAAACCATACGCCGCGGCGCTCAAGGGGGCCGGCGAGATCGGTTTCACGATCGTGTCGATCAGCGTCTCGCTGGTCGCCGTGTTGATTCCCCTGCTGCTGATGGGTGGCATCATCGGCCGCCTGTTCCGCGAATTCTCCATTACGCTTTCGATGGCGATTTTCGTCTCGATGGTGGTTTCGCTTACGCTGACGCCGATGATGGCATCACGCTTCCTGAAGGCGCATAGCGAGCAGGCCGCGCATGGCCGCCTCTATCTGTGGAGCGAGCGCTGCTTCGACGCCCTGCTGCGGGCTTATGAGCTTGGCCTCGATCTCGTCCTGCGCTGGCGCCTGACCACCCTCATGGTCTTCTTCGCGACGGTGGCGTTGTCGGGCTATCTTTACGTCGTTATTCCCAAGGGCTTTTTCCCGCAGCAGGACACCGGCCTCATCACCGCGATTACCGAAGCGGGACAGGACGTTTCCTTTGTCGAGATGACGCGTATTCAGGAGCAGATCGGCAAGATCATGCTGGCCGATCCCGATGTCGCCAGCGTCGCGATGGCGATCGGCGGCGGCGGCAATGCGCTGAATAACGGACGCATGTACATCACGCTGAGGCCGCGCGACGACCGCAAGGCCAACGCGCAACAGATCATTGCGCGGCTGCGCCCGCAGTTCGACAAGCTGGTGGGCGCACGGGTGTTTATGCAGGCGGCGCAGGATGTCCGGCTGGGCGGTCGCCCGACGCGAACCCAATTCGAATACACCCTGCAGGACTCCAATCTCGATGAACTCAATACCTGGGCGCCAAAAATCCTGCAGAAGATGAAGACGCTGCCGATGCTGCGCGATGTCGCCACCGATCAGCAGACCGAGGGCACCACGCTGACGCTGAAGATCGACCGCGACACCGCGTCACGCTACGGCATCCAGCCGCAATTGATCGACGACACCCTGTCCGATGCATTCGGCCAGCGGCAGGTCGCGCAATATTTCACGCAAATCAACAGCTATCATGTCATTCTTGAAATCTTGCCGGAGTTGCAGGGCAAGGTGGACAGCTTGAACAACATCTACATCAAATCGCCGCTGACCGGCGACCAGGTCCCGTTGTCGGTGTTCGCAAGCTGGACCACCGTTCCGGTGCAGCCGCTGTCGATCAGCCATCAGGGACAATTCCCGGCGACCACGATCAGCTTCAACCTCGCGCAGGGCGTCTCGCTGGGAGAGGCCACCATCGCGATCGACAAGGCGGTCTCCGAGATGGGCGTGCCGGCCACGGTCGCGAGCAGCTTCCAGGGCACCGCACAGGCGTTTCAGCAATCGCTCGGCACCATACCGCTGCTGATCCTGGCAGCACTCGTCGTGGTGTATCTCATCCTTGGGATTCTCTATGAGAGCTACATTCATCCGCTGACGATCATATCGACCCTGCCCTCCGCCGGCGTCGGCGCATTGGCCACGCTGATGCTGTTTGGATATGATTTCAGCCTGATCGCGCTGATCGGAATCATCCTGCTGATAGGCATCGTCAAGAAAAACGGCATCATGCTGGTCGACTTCGCCATCGTGGCCGAACGGGACGAGCACCTGTCGCCGGAGGAAGCGATCCGCAAGGCGGCCTTGATCCGCTTCCGCCCGATCATGATGACAACGATGGCCGCCCTGCTCGGTGGCGTGCCGCTGATGCTGGGGACCGGCACCGGAGCGGAGATCCGCCAACCGCTGGGCTACGCCATGGTCGGCGGCCTGCTTGTCAGCCAGGCGCTGACGCTGTTTACGACGCCGGTGGTGTATCTCTATCTCGACCGGCTCTCGAATGCGTTTTCGAACTGGGGACGCTCGAAGAATGTCGAAAGCGGACGGCCGACAACCGACCACGGCTCGGCCAAGGAAGCCGCCGAATGACTTGACTTTGACTCCATACTCGCCCCTTCCTCTGAGGCCTTGTCCCGGAGCCGTAGCCGTGGAAACTTTCGCAAAACTTGCCGTCCTGGTAGCCATGCTGGCTTTCGGCTCAATCGGAGCGGGCCACGCCCAGCAGGCACCCAAGTCCAAAAGCACGCGACATGCGGCCGAAACAACGGCGCCCCCGGCCGACGCCGCACCGGCAGCCGCGCCGCCCCAGCCCGGCTGGGCCGTGCGATGCACCAGCGCGAGCCGCGAGGCCCCGCTCGAATGCGCGATGGAGCAGACGGCTGTCCTCAGCAAAACCGGGCAATTGATCGTTCTCGTCAACATTCGCGTGCCCAGCGATACCCACGCGCCGGTCGCCATGGTGCAATTGCCGCTCGGACTTAATCTGCCCGGTGGCGCCAAACTCCAGGTCGATGACGGCAAGACGGCCGATCTGCAGATCCAGACCTGCGAAAACAGGGGCTGCTATGCCGGAACCGCGATCACGCCCGATGTCCTGGCCGCGCTTAAATCGGGCAAGCAGTTGAAGCTGTCGTTTCAAAACCTTGCCAAGGAAACCATCACCATTCCGATGCCGCTGACCGATTTTGCCACCGCTTACGACAAGATAAAATAAGGGACTTCCTCCGGCGATCATGAGAGCGCCGCCGGAGCATGATCCGGAAAAGTGGGTACCGGTTTTCCGAAAAGATCATGCTCAAACAAAAAGGTGGAGCGAGATGGCGATCTGACAAAACGCCATCCCGCTGTGCATCAGCCGGTGCCGAGATAGACCTTCTGCACCTGCGGATCGTCAGCCAGATCCGCCGCGGTCCCCGACAAAACGCTTCTGCCGACCTGCAGCACGGTCGCGAAATCCGCAACCTCCAGCGCCAGCTCGATCGATTGCTCGGCGAGCAGGATCGTCAACCCTTCCTTGTGCAACCGGCCGAGAGTCTCGTACATCTTTTCGACCACCGCCGGCGCGAGGCCCAGCGACGGCTCATCCAGCATCAGGAGCCTGGGATCGCTCATCAGGGCGCGACCGACCGCCAGCATCTGCCGCTCGCCGCCGGACATCGTGCCCGCCCGCTGGCGCCGCCGCTCCGCAAGTTTTGGAAAGATGTCGTAGACACGATCGAGCAATATCGCGGTGCGCGTCTTGTCGCGCAACGGCGTCGCTCCCAGCAAGAGGTTGTTCTCGACGCTTTGCTGCACGAACAATCGCCAGCCTTCCGGCGACAATGCAAGACCCTGGCGCACGATCGAAAACGCGGCCTTGCCGCCGATCTCCTGCCCGCGAAACCGGATCGATCCGGAATGCACGGGGATCAGGCCGGCGATGGCGTTGAGCGTCGTGGTTTTGCCGCCTCCGTTGGAACCGAGGAGTGCTACGACACAGCCCTCGGGCACCTCGAGCGACACGTCGGATACCCCGATCAGGTCGCCGTAGTGAACTTCCAGATGCTCGATCTTGAGCAAAGGCATGCTCATGTCGCAGGTCCGCCCATCAGTTCGATCGGCGTGTGGCCGGCGGCGGCCCTCGTATCGCCTGCGGCGGCCTTGGCGGCGCGTTTGCCCAAATAGGCCTCGATGACAGTTGGGTTAGTGGTGACCTCGCGCGGGCTGCCGCGCGCGATCTCCCGGCCCTGGTGAAACACCACGACGCGGGTCGCCAGCGACATGATGACTTCCATGATGTGCTCGACGATCACGAGGCTAATGCCGGAACGATGGATGTCGCGTACCAGAGCGATGGCGAACTGCACCTCGCCTGGCGTGAGGCCTGCCATCGCCTCGTCGAGCAGCAGAACCTTGGGTTCAGTCGCCAGCGCGCGGGCGATTTCAAGCCGCTTGCGGCCGGGCGTTCCGAGCGATCGCGCCGGTGCGTCCGCCAGTTTGCCGAGACCAACGCGTTCCAGCACCCCGCGGGCGCGGGTCTCGGCCTCGGCGCGATGGGGCGTGCGAAGAAATGCGCCGATCATCACGTTCTCCAGTACCGACATGCCCTCAAAGGTCTGCGGCACCTGGAAGGTGCGGGCGAGGCCGAGATGCGCGCGGGCCTCCGGCGTCAAATGGGTGATGTCGTGACCTTCGAATACCACCTTGCCGGAGGTCGCCTGCAGATCCCCGGTCAGGCAGTTGAACAGCGTGGATTTGCCGGCGCCGTTCGGCCCGATCAGGCCGAGAATATCGCCCTGCTCCAGCGTCACGGACGCCGCGTCGACGGCCTTGAAGCTGCCGAAGGTCCTGGTGACGTCGCGGGCTTCAAGGAGCACGGATGGCTCCCGCCGCGGCGGATGTCTTCCGGCTTTTGCCGCGCTTCGCCCACAACCGCTTGATCAATGTCAGAATGCCGCCCGGCTGAAAGCGCGCGATCAACACGATGATGGCGCCATAGACGACAAAGGTCAGGCCGGCGCCCTTGCCGCCGAGCAGGTTGTTGGAGATTTCCTCCAGCGGCACCAGGATCGCGGCGCCGACGAGCGGCCCGAACAGCAATCCGGCGCCGCCCAGCGCCGCCATGATCAGTATCTTCACGGAGATCAGGATGCCAAGTCCCGATTCCGGATCGACAAATCCGAACATCATCGCGTAGAGCGCGCCGGCAACGCTGGTCAGGCCCGCACTCAGCATGAAGGCTTGCAGCTTGACCCGGCCGGCGGGCGCTCCCAGCGAACGCGCCGCCCGCTCCGAATCCTTGATGGCGCGCAGGTAGAACCCCATCCGGCTGTCGGCCATCCACCAGGTGATGCCGAGCGTCGTCACCAAGACCGTCAGGAACAGATAATAATACGGCAGCGCTGAAATGAACGAGAGATCGAACATGTTTCGCGGCACGGTCGGTCCGCTGAGACCGACACCCGCACCAAGGTAGTCGGTATTGGTGACGATCAACCTGACCAGCTCCGCGACTGCGATCGTGGCCATGCTGAAATAGTGGCCGGACAGGCGCAACGTCGGCACGCCGACCACCGCTGCAACGGCGACGCTCACGACGATGCCGACGGGAATGCCCACCAGCGGCGACAGCGCGAAATGCGCATAGGCTCCCATCGCGGCGTAGGCGCCGCAACCGAAGAAAACGACATGCCCGACCGATACCTGGCCGGCATAGCCGCCGACAATGTTCCAGGCCGAGGCGGCGATCGCATAGAGCAGCACCAGCGCGCCGAGCCGTTGCTCAAACGGCGTCGAAAAAAGCAGCGGATAGGCCATCACCAGCGCAAGCACCACCGACAGCCACAGCAAGCGCCGCATCACAGCTTCCCCATCAGGCCCTGTGGCCGAAACCACAGGAAGCAGAGGAACAGCGAATACACCACGATGTCCTTGTAGACCGCGCCGATCCAGTACGCCGACAATGATTCGATCACGCCGATCAGCAAGCCGGCAACCAGCGCGCCCGGCACGCTGCCAAAGCCGCCCAGCGACACCGTGACGAACGCGACGATACCAAGGGTCTCGCCGACCGTCGGCACGATATAGAAGAATGTCGCAATCAATGCGCCCGCGATGCCGGTAACGCCGGCCGCAATCGCCCAGGCGATCGCCTGCATGGTGTCGGGGCGGATTCCGACCAGTTGGGCCGCAGCCGAATCTTCCGCGACCGCCAGCATCTTCGAGCCCAGCGAGGTGCGTGTCAGCAGGACGTGAAGTCCCCCGGTCACCAGCAGCGCAACACCGCCCGCCAAGAGACGTGAAGCCTGAATTCGAATGCCAAGCACATCGAACGTGCCGCCGACAATATTTTCCGGCAAGGACAGAAAGTTGGCGCCGAACCACCAGAATGCCGCGTAGCGCAGCAGCAGCGCGAGCCCGAATGTTCCGAGAATCTGCCCCAGCATCGGTCCCTTCATGATGCTGCGGACCAGCCCGAAATAGACGATGATGCCGAGCGTCGCCAGCACCAGTGCTGCGATCGGCGCGCCGAGCATCGGCCCCGCGCCGAACAGTGTCCAGACAACGAATGCGACATACATTCCGAGCATGACAAAATCGCCATGCGCGAAGTTGACGATATTCATCATCCCCCAGATCAGGGTAAGGCCGGAAGAAAACAGCGCATACACCGCCCCCAGCAAAAGCCCGCCGACGATGACCTGAACAAGGATGGTGGACATGAAGCCGCGCGTCTTCTCGATGGGGCCGCTGGGATCGGTTATGGCGATCGACGATCAGGGTCGGCCGATCGTCCACACCAACGATTGCTTCGGCAAGCGCAAAAAGCGGGCGGGCTCGACCGTCCCCGTTTTGTCACCAGCCTTTGTAGGGCATGACGGGCGCCTTCGCGGCATTGGCCTTGGGCCAGACCGCGACATAGTTTTCGCCGTCCTGCAACTGAATGATCAGGCCTGACGCCAGCGTGTTCTGGCCCTTGTCGTCTAACCTGACTCCCCTGTATCCCATCATCAGCTGATCGGGCTTGAGATCGGTGGCCTTGAGCGCTGCCTGGATCTTGGCCGGATCGGTCGATCCGGCGCGATCGATCGCGTCGCAAAGCACGAAGAAGGCCTGCATCTCGCGCGCGACCGTGTCATCCATCTCGTCCCCGCTCTTTTTCTTGTACATCTCGGCGATCACGGCCGTCGCCGAACCGGGCGGCCCGACGCTCCACGACGAACGATTGAACGCGCCCTGCGAAATCCTGCCAACCGACTTGATGAAGGATGGATCGGAATATCCGGCGTCGTCGGCAAGGAGCATCGGAGGCTTGTAGTCGAGCGCCTGCATGGTCTTCGCATAAAGGATCGCATCCGAAGTGTAGGCGATCATGATCACGACGTCGGGCTGCTTCTCCTTGAGTTGCAGCACCTGGCTCTGCACGTCGGTTGCATTGACGGCGTAGGCGACATTGAGCGCGATGCTGCGGCCCTGCGCCTTGAACGCGCTGGTGATGACGCTCGATACCGACGTGCCGTATTCGGTGTTGTCGTGAACCAGGGCGACGCTATCGGTCCTGGCACCGCTCGCCTTCATGTCGTTGAGGAAATCGGCATAGATCCTGGCGAAATCTGACGCCACCGGCGTCACCCGAAAGAACCACTTGAAGCCGCGCTCGGTCAGATTGGCGGCAACCGACTCGCCGTTGACGAAGGGAATGCCGTATTTTTCGGCGATCGCGCTGGCCGTCAGCGTGACACCGGACTGATAGGCTCCGGTGAGCGCAACCACCTTCTCTTCGGTGATCAGGCGAAGCGCCTGGTTTTGTCCGGTTGCCGGGCTGCCCTGGTTGTCGGCAAAAACCACCTCGACCTTGGCGCCGCCGAGGCCGGCAAGCCCTGCGCTCTTCGCGAGCGGAAGATCGCCGAGTTCCGGATGCGCGTTGTTGATGATGTCCATCGCCACTTCCAGCGCGGCCTTGGCATGGACGCCGGTTGAGGCGGCATTGCCGCTCATCGGAAAGATGGCACCGATCTTGACGGTCTTCTCCTGAGCCGCAGCCATGCCGATCAGCGCTGCGGAAATCAGGACAGCGCAAAGCAGTGCGAGGAGATGCCGAAATTTCATGTGGTTTGGCTCCGCAAGCATTCCGGCGATGGCCGGATTTTCGGGCTACGACGCACCCCGGGAGTTACCCTACCCTCGTTGTTGTTTACCGGCCCAATCAGCATCGCATGCCGATTTCGCAGGGGCAAGTTGTAGCCACAGCTATGGTCGCAAGCCATCAATCGGCGGGTGACAGCGCCCCGACGGTTGCCTTGGCGACGGGCAGATCAGCCTTGACGGCGACGTAGACGGTATTGCTGGCGTCGCCATCCCCTCGCGAGTTGTTGAACGTCACGACATGCGCCGCGGACGTTGCAAACGCGCCGGCCAGGACGGAACTGAACGCGTCGTCGGGAGGGTCGTTCGACCACAGCGCAAACACGCCGCCCGGACGCAGATGTTCGGCAAGCCTGGCAAGCCCCTCCGGCGCGTACAGCGCGGCATGGCGCGGATGCAGCAGGTTTCGCGGCGAGTGGTCGATATCCACCAGCACCGCGTCGAAGTGCCGGCCAGCCGCATCCGGATCGAAGCCGCCAGCAGAATGCGACATGGCGAAGAAGTCGCCGTTGATGAGGCGGCAGCGCGGATCATCGGTCAGTGGCTTGCCGAGCGGAAGCAACCCCTGCTGATGCCATTCGATGACCTCCGCGAGCGCGTCCACCACGATCAATGACCGCACGCCGGCATTTTCCAGCACCGCCTGCGCGGTATAGCCAAGCCCGAGCCCGCCGACGACGACATCGCGGTCCGGCCGCTTCACGGCCTCCAGGCCAAGCCGCGCCAGCGCGATCTCGGCGACGGTGAACTGGCTCGACATCAGAAATTCGTCCCCGAGTTTGATTTCGTAGATATCAAGGTCGGAGGAGAGCTGCCGGCGCCGCCGCAGGCTGAGCACGCCCATCGGCGTGGGGCGAAAATCAAGTTCCTCAAAATAAATGCTCATGCGCCCGCCGCCCGGACTGCGACGCGATCCGCGCCGCAAATGGCGGCGGCTCGCCCGCGGCCCGCTTCCAACAAGCGCATCGCCGAGCGCTTGCCAAGGCCCGGACCAAGCGGGTAGAACGGCGCACGCTTCGGCGGGATTGATGCATCCGGCCGCAAGCGACGGCTTGGCAGAATCCTAAGTAATTGAATCTGCTTGGAAATTCTCGCCAATTTCTTGGGGAATGGTGTAACGGTAGCACAACAGACTCTGACTCTGTTTGTCTAGGTTCGAATCCTAGTTCCCCAGCCAAGTGTCAGCGATTTGAAAATGTTAGAGTTATTTTCGTTAGCGTAGGATTTTTCCGGGCGTTTCGATGTCGGCCTGTTGCGCCGAATTCCCCAACACTTTCAGTGATTCCCGAAAATTCCAGGCAAATCGGTGCAACGCGATGCACAACATGCGGACAAGAAAAACCGCCGCACGCATGTCGCGCACGGCACCGGCACGCCTTGCGCGTCCGCTACCGCGTGGGTGCACTGAGGCTGTTCACGACAATAGTGATCGGCTAAGCAGACATAGCGACAAGCCTTCGTGACGTCTGCTGCTCTACCCAACGGCGGCCATTTATCTTCACCCAGTCGCCAGCCCGATTCGTTTTTGGCAAAGAACGGGCTTCGATACATCCGGGCATCAATCATCTTGCAGCTTCGAAAGTTTCGGCCTGCTCATCTGCGATAAGCGCGGCCCGCAGCTCCGCAATCAATTGCTCACACGTCGGTAGATGGCCCTCCTCTACATCCAGAATCCGGAGAAATCCCCTTCTTTTTAATGCTGCTACGGCGGCTGGCGATTGGAATTCGGAGGCGACCGCATCAGAAACAATATCGATGAGACGATCGATGGCGTGCAAACGACCGAGCAGGTAATCGTTCTCGCGATAAGCGCGCGACAAAAACGCTGCCGATTGATTGAACCCTGTACCCTTCGGATAAAAGGTTCCCAGTCCGTTGATGCCGGCGGCATCCTGCGCGCTAATACGGTTAATCTTTACCTCATTGAATTCCCCGGCCTCCCGCCATGGCATCACTGGAAACGTCACAACGTCCCAGAAGGGAAACCCGAGATAGTTCACCAGCAATTCGCGCATCGCGGCGGGGGGCCAGCCCTTGGTTTCAGCAAGAAGAACGTCAATGTCCGACGTGCTGGACTTGAGATCGATATCCGAGCCGATGCATTCGATGAGCGCATCAATCTGATGCTTATGTTGCACGACGAACGACTGCGCATATTTCCCTATCTCTCTCACTTCGGTCAGAGATGGTCCGACTCGAAAGATATCCT
>JAJYAH010000841.1 GCA_021779635.1 Pseudomonadota bacterium
CCCGATGCGGCCGGCCCATATTCATTTTCTCGTCGATGCGCCGGGCTTTGAGCCGCTGATCACCCACGTCTTTATCGAGGGCGACCAATATCTCGATACCGATGTGGTGTTCGGAGTGAAGGACGAGCTGATTTCCAAGGTCGAGAAACGCAGCGATCCGGTGATGCCCGACGGCAAGCCGGCGACCGGACCCTGGCATTTGATGACCTACGATTTTCGAATGAAGCCGGGCGCCGGCACCGCGCCGAAGCCGATGATGGCGGCGACCGAGGACGCCTGAAGGTTCCTGCGCCATCGTCTGCTCATTTGTTGTGCGGCGCACAAGGATTGAGCGAATCGCAAATTTTGGCGGCGCTGAGGATGCCGGCGCGCGACGCCGGCATTGCCTCTAACTCATTCTGAAATAATTACTTTTTGCATAGCGGTAGCTTGGCACGAAGCTTGAATAGCTAGCGCCGACGCCATCGATGCCGTCCTTGGAAACCAATCATCCGAATTTTTGACACCGCCAGACTGGGGCCTCCCCAGAGCGCGCCTCTATGCCCCCGACACGCCTCCGGACCGATCCCGGTGCAGCGCCGTTTAGAAAGGAAATCTCTGATGAGCAAAGATCCGACCTGGATTTCAGAATGGAATCCCGAGGATGAGACGTTCTGGAATTCGAAGGGCAAATTCATCGCCCGACGCAATCTCATCTGGTCGATCGTTGCCGAGCATGTCGGATTTTCCGTCTGGCTGATCTGGAGCATCGTCGCAACCAAATTGCCGCAGGCCGGCTTCCATTACACCACCGACCAGCTGTTTCAACTGGTGGCGATCCCCGGGCTGATCGGCTCGCTGATGCGATTTCCCTACACATTTGCAGTCACGACGTTCGGCGGCCGCAACTGGACCATCTTCAGCGCATCGGTGCTGTTGATCCCGACCTTCGGGCTCGCCTATTTCGTCAGCGAGCCGGAGACCCCGTTCTGGCTGATGCTGCTGGTGGCTTCCACCGCCGGTCTCGGCGGCGGCAATTTTGCCTCCAGCATGGCCAACATCTCCTTCTTCTATCCCGACCGCATGAAGGGCTGGGCGCTCGGCCTCAACGCGGCGGGCGGCAACATCGGCGTCAGCAGCGTTCAGTTGCTGACACCCATTCTGATGGGGGTCGGCCTCATCAACCTCTATCAGGCCACACCGGTTGCGGGGGTGTACCTGCAGAACGCCGGGCTGATGTGGGTGTTGCCGCTGATCGTCGCGGTGTTCGGCGCGATCTTCTTCATGAACAACCTCACCTCGGCCAAGTCCTCGTTCAGGGATCAGCTCGCCATCGTCGGGCGCAAGCACACCTGGATCATGTCCTTCATCTATATCGGGACGTTTGGCTCCTTCATCGGCTACTCCGCGGCGTTTCCGCTGCTGATCAAGACGCAATTCCCGGCAGTGACGATCGCGATCGCGTTCCTCGGGCCGCTGGTGGGCTCGCTGGCGCGTCCGTTTGGCGGCTTGCTCGCCGACAAGATCGGCGGCGCCATCGTGACATTCTGGAACTTCATCGCGATGGGCGCGGCGACGATCGGCGTCCTGTACTTCGTGGGGATCAAGGACTTTACCGGCTTCCTCGCGATGTTCCTGGTCCTCTTTGTCACCACCGGAATCGGCAACGGCTCGACCTACCGGATGATCCCGTCGATTTTCCGCGAGGAGAATCTTCGCAAGGCAAGAGGCAGCGGCGAAGCCGGCCGGGCGCTCGCCCTGAAGACCGCCAGCATCGAGAGCGGTGCCGCGCTCGGATTCATCGGCGCGATCGGCGCCTGCGGCGGCTACCTGATCCCGAGCGGCTTCGGCAAGTCGATCGCCATCACCGGTGGTCCGCAGCTCGCGCTGGAAATCTACCTGGCATTCTACGCCGCCTGCCTCGCGCTCACCTGGTGGTACTACCTGCGCAGGAGTTCGGCGGCGTCGAGCGTGTCGAGCCTCGCCGAAGCACGCGTATGAACAACGTGAATCGCAATCGCAACCGAGGATGATGGAGGACACCATGACACCCGACCACGTCAAACTTGTTCAGGAGAGCTTCGCCAAGGTCGCGCCGATTTCGGAAACCGCAGCGGTATTGTTCTATGACCGGCTGTTCGAGATCGCGCCAAAGGTGAAAGCGATGTTTCCGGCCGACATGACCGAGCAGCGCCGCAAGCTGATGGCGACGCTGTCGGTGGTGGTCAACGGTCTTGGCAATCTGGAATCGGTGCTGCCGGCCGCGAGCGCGCTGGCCAAGCGTCACGTCAGCTATGGCGCCAGGGCGGAGCATTATCCGGTCGTCGGCGCGGCGTTGCTGTGGACGCTGGAGAAGGGGTTAGGAGACGGTTGGACGCCCGAAGTCGCGGAAGCCTGGACCGCGGCCTATGGCACGCTGTCCGGTTTCATGATCTCCGAAGCCTACGGCCGGCCGCAAGCCGCCGAGTAAGGGACAAGCCAAGTGAGCGAACCACTGGTCGTCGTCGGCAACGGAATGGCCACCGCGCGCCTGGTCGATGAACTCGCCAAGGTCGCGCTGGGGCGTTACGCCATCGCCGTGATCGGCGACGAGCCGCGACTGGCCTATAATCGGGTGCTGCTGTCGTCGGTGCTGGCGGGCGAGACGGCGTCGCATGACATCGAACTCAGGCCGGCTTCCTGGTGGCGCGACCGCGGCGTCACCCTGAAATACGGCTGCGTCGCTACCGAGATCGATGTCGGTCGCCGTGAACTCAAGATCGCGAACGAAGAGAGCGTCTCGTTCTCCAGGCTGGTGCTTGCCACCGGTTCGACGCCGCTGCGGCTGAACGTGCCCGGTTCCGATCTTGCCGGCGTGCACACCTTCCGCGACAGCCGGGACGTCGATCTGCTACTGACGCTGGCCGCGCAGAAAAAGCGGGTCGTCGTGGTCGGGGGCGGATTGCTGGGACTGGAGGCGGCCTATGGCCTCGCGAAGGCCGGCGTGCCGGTAACATTGATTCATCTGATGGACCGCTTGATGGAGCGTCAGCTCGACGCGCCGGCGGCCGACCTCTTGAAAACCCTGGTCGAGCGCAAGGGCATCAAGGTGCTGCTCAATGCCAATACCGCGCGCCTTCACGGCGCGACGCGGGTCGAGGGCGTCGAGTTGACGGACGGACGCCGGATCGATGCCGATGCGGTGATTTTTGCGGCGGGCATTCGGCCGAATGTCGCCCTGGCCAAGGACGCCGGCATTGCCGTCGGCCGCGGCATCGTGGTGGACGATCATCTGCAGACCGCTGCGCCGGAAATCTTTGCGCTCGGCGAATGCGCCGAGCATCGCGGCATCTGCTATGGCCTGGTCGAG
>JAJYAH010000842.1 GCA_021779635.1 Pseudomonadota bacterium
GTCGCCGAGCAGTCGAGGAATTTCAGCGAGATCGCCAGGGAGTGCGGCGGCGGCGATTTCACCTGGACCACGCGGCCCGAGGATCGCACCAAACTCTGGCAGGCGCGGCACGACGCCTATTGGGCGGTCAAGGCGCTGCGCCCCGGCGCCGGCGTGGTCGCGACGGATGTCTGCGTGCCGATCTCGCGTCTTGCCGATTGCGTCACCGAGACGGAAGCCGATCTGAAGCGCCTCAGACTGCAGTCGCCGATTGTCGGCCATGTCGGCGACGGCAATTTCCACTGCTCGCTGTTGTGCGACGTCCAGGATTCGGACGAAATGGCGCGCGGCGAGGAATTCATGCATCGGCTCGTCGAGCGGGCGCAATCGATGGGCGGCACCTGCACCGGCGAGCATGGCATCGGGCAGGGCAAGCAGAAATACATCGAGACCGAGCTGGGTTCCGAGGCCATCGATGCCATGCGCGCGATCAAACGGGCGCTCGATCCACAGAACATATTCAACCCCGGCAAGATCATTCCGGCGGCCTGAGGCAACTTGGGCCGCGCCGATTCCTGCTTCGGGAGAGAACAAGCCTCATTCGAGTCCGAAAAGGCCGCCTGAGGCTGGCACAACGCCGGCGATTTCAGTTATTCTGTGGTTCAACTGTTACGCGGCACGTTTTCAATACTAATCAACCGGGCATAATGATGCGCCTCTGCTGGCCAATTTTCGTCGCTGCCATGGTCCTGATTACCGTGCCGGCTCTTGCCGAGCCGTCCCATGTCAGCCCACTCGCGGGGCATGACGGGAACTTCAGGCAGAATCCGCCAAATGCGAAGGCGCGTTACGCGGAAGATGTCGCGAACGACCTCAAACCGCAGGAACCGGACACGGATTTATTGGCGCTGATGTCGGGGACGTGCAGCACACTTAAGGTCGCCGGGCGCGATTTCGCGTGCAGGACCGTCGCATACGCCCACGGCTCCCACGGCCGGGCCTATTTCACGATTGCGCTCGATGACCCGGCCGACCACGACCACATCATCTCTTTTTCGGGGGAGAATGGCCGCAGGTCACAGGATAATCTGTACGAGCTGACGGTCGATCGGATGCTGCTGAATTCCAAGAACAGGCCGAAGGTCGATGGCCTGCCGGTGCCATTCGTCGAACTATCGGCTGGAATGTGCACGCAGCTCGGAAATATAGCGGCAGGACAGGTTTCCAGCATCGCCTGTACCGCGACAGACAAGAACGGCAGGAAATACGAATTGCATTTCGTATCCGACGGCTCGCCCATCACGCTGCGAAGGGTCAAGCCGTCCCCGCCGACCATCCGGCAGCGCGGCTAGATTGCGGGATAGCAGCTCGACGGCCGCCTGTTCGCTTTGCCAAGGCGACCGCTTTCGGGCGGTCGCCTCAACGTGTCACATGCCAGGCTCGATCGGCTTTTCGATCGCTCCGCCGTTTTCGGCCCAGTCCTTGAAGCCGCCGATATTGTAGACTTGGCCGTAACCCATGTCCTTGAGCAGCTTGCCGGCGAGCGCGGCGCGGCCGCCCGACGCGCAATAGAGGATGAGGGTCTTGTCCTTGGTGAAGTTCTTGTCGTGGTAGGGCGACTCGGGGTCGGCGCGAAACTCAAGCATGCCGCGCGAGACGTGCACGGCGCCGGCGACCTTGCCGCTCTTCTCGACCTCGGGCGCATCGCGCACGTCGACCACCAGCGCGTTGCCCTTGCCGATCATCTCGTTTGCCTGGGCCGGCGTGATCTTCGGCACCGCGGCGTTGGCGGCCTCCATCATTTCCTTGACACTCAGCGCCATCTTTACCTCCTTGGTAGTTGAACGAACCTTCGCGTTGCGTGACGATATACAGGTTTCCCCCGGCAGGCGCCATGACGTCGGCGGCGTCCTCCAAGCCTCCACAGCCAAGGTCCTCGATGCGGCTTCCCTTCTTTTACGGCTGGATCATTATCGCGGTGACGTTTGTCACCATGGCGATCGGCGTCAACGCGCGCACCGCGTTTTCGCTGTTCTTTCCGCCGATCATAGACGAGTTCGGATGGGAGCGCGGCGTCACCGCTGGCGCCTTTTCATTCGGTTTTGTGGTTTCCGCGGGCGTAAGCCCGCTGATCGGTCGCCTGATGGACCGGCTGGGTCCGCGCAGTGTGATGGAACTCGGCGTCGCGCTGATGGCGAGCGGCTTGTTGCTGGCGCCGCTGACGACGCAGCCATGGCATCTGTATGTGACCCTCGGCGTGCTGGTCGGCGCCGGAAGCATCTGTCTCGGCTATTCCGGTCAATCCCTGTTTCTGCCGAACTGGTTCCATCGCCGGCGCGGCCTCGCGATCGGACTGGCATTCGCCGGCGTCGGTGCCGGCTCCGTCACGCTGCTGCCGTGGGTGCAACTCATGATCGAACAAACCGGGTGGCGATCCGCCTGCACGGCGATGGGCCTTCTGGTTCTGGCCGTGCTCGCGCCGATCAACCTCTTGTTGCGAAAACGTCCGGAGGATATCGGCCTGCGGCCCGATGGCGATGCCGTGCCGTCGGCCACGTCCGCGAAGCCGGTATCGAATGTCGTCGACCCCGATTGGGCCGGCATCGACTGGACGCTGAAGCGGGCCCTCGCGACCTCGCGCTTCTGGTGGCTTGCCACGGGTTATTTCGGCGGGTTGTACATCTGGTACGCGGTGCAGGTGCACCAGACCAAATATCTTCTCGACATCGGCTTCAGCCCCGGCGTCGCGGTGGGGGCCTTGGGGGCGGTCAGCCTCCTCGGCATTCCCGGCCAGATCCTGCTTGGACACCTCTCCGACCGGGTCGGGCGCGAATCGATCTGGGCCGCGAGCTGCGCAGGCTTTGCGATCTGTTTTGCGGCGCTGATCGCGCTTGGGCACTATCCGACATTGACGCTGGTCTATGTCATGGTTCTGGCGCAGGGCGCGCTTGGCTACGGCCTGACCTCCATCATGGGGGCGGTGGTGGTCGAGATATTTCAGGGCAAACATTACGGCAGTATTTTCGGCACCATCATGGTCGCGGCGCTCGCCGGAGGCGCCGCGGGCCCCCTGGTGACGGGCGTGCTGCACGACCTTTCAGGGAGTTACACGCTGGCCTTCCTGATCGGCATCGGAGTGAGCGGTCTTTCCGCATCGGCGATCTGGCTGGCATCGCCGGGAAAAATCCGCGCGGTCGCGGGCCGGTTGCACCGGATACCGACCTAGGGCTGGCGACCGGATACCACCATCGACCGGCTTGCCGTGATCGGCGGTATGTGGGTTTAATCCCGCGTCCATAGCATGATCCGAGGGCGCCCATGAACGAGCATGTTCAGGCTGCGACGACCG
>JAJYAH010000843.1 GCA_021779635.1 Pseudomonadota bacterium
GCATCGCCGCACTCTGCAAGGGCCTGCTTGGCATGAACGTGCTGGCCTATGATCCCTACCTTTCGGCAACCGAGATGGCCGAGCGGGGCGGGGAGAAGGTCACGCTGGATGAGTTGCTGCGCCGCTCGGATTACGTCTCGGTTTCCTGTCCGCTGACCAAAGAGAGCAGGGGAATGATCGGCGCGCGCGAGTTCGCGCTGATGCAGCCGCATGCCTATTTCATCACGACGGCGCGTGGCTTTATCCACGACGAGGCGGCGCTGGCCGAGGCGTTGCGCGACAAGCGCATTGCCGGCGCGGGGCTTGACGTCTGGGCCAAGGAGCCGCCGCCGCCGGATCATCCGCTGCTGCAGTTCGACAATGTGCTGGCAAGCCCGCACACGGCGGGGGTGACCAGGGAGGCGCGCGAGAACATGGCCAGGATCGCCGCCGAGCAGATGCTCGATGCCCTCGACGGCAAGCGGCCGCCGCGGGTCGTCAATCCGGAAGTCTGGCCGGCTTACGTCAAGCGCTTCGAGCGCGCCTTTGGATTTGCTCCGGGATAGCGGTTAGGGCCGGATCCCCGTCTCGCGCGATTTTCGCGGAGAAGATTTCCATCATTGCCGGTTGGATCGCGACAATAAATCCACTGCGCGTCCGGTGTGGACGGTGGCTGCGTTGCTATTTTTGCCGCGACCTCGACAGATCTGGGAGGAGAGCCCATTAATTCACTCGGAACACTCATTTTTCCGGAACTAACGTTTCGGCCGCCGCACCAGGAAATCGCGATATGCGACAGTTCGGTTCATTGCTGCGTTCGACCCGATCGCGGATCGGCCGCCGTCTTGCCGAGATCGTAGCCATTGCGGCGGCGAGTCTCCCGACTGCCGGCGTATAGGCTGATCCGGCGCTGCAGGTTCCTCCGCCCGTCGATGCATGATACGTCCGAGCTGTTTCGGTGGGATCGGAAAGTCATGCTGGGTATCCACGAATTATGGCTCTTCATCGCCTCCGGCCTGCTGCTCAACGTTACGCCCGGGCCTGACACGGCCTATATCGTCGGCCGCAGCCTGCAACTGGGGGGGCGCGGCGGCGTGGTCGCGGTGCTCGGCATCGAAGCCGGCTGCCTCCTTCATGTATTCGCCGCGGCGATCGGCTTATCGGCGCTGCTGGCGGCGTCGTCGGCCGCGTTCACGTTGGTGAAATGGGCCGGCGCGGCGTATCTTTGCTTGATGGGGGTGAGGATGTTGCTGGCGCGGGCTGCGACGCCCGCGGCTGCTGCGGCGACTGCAACGGGCACGATTTCGCTGCGCCAGGTGTTCGTGCAAGGCGTGCTGACCAATGCGCTAAACCCGAAAGTGGCGTTGTTCTTTCTGGCCTTTCTGCCGCAATTCGTCGCCACGGATTCGCCGCACAAGGCCGCCGCCTTCGCGCTGCTCGGCTTGATCTTCATCTTCAATGGCACGCTTTGGTGTCTTGGCGTGGCGGTGTTCACCGCGGGCGCCGCCAGCCGGGTCCGAAAATCCGGCCGGGCCGTCGCCTGGATCAATCGCGGGCTCGGCGGGCTGTTTGTCTATCTCGGCATCCGCATCGCCACCGCGCAGACACACTGAGGCATCCCGTGCGATGCGGAAAACTACGCAGGTTTTGATATCGGTCAAAATCTTCTTTGAGCGAGAAATTTAAATGGGAACGCTTTGGCGCGAGGCAGCAGGAGGTTCCATGTCACGGTTCGTCGTTCGGTTCATGAAGGATGTGCTCGGCGAAAATGGCCGAGAGAGCGAAATTTGTCAGAGTTCCCTGGAAGTCGACGCCGCCAATGAAGGCGATGCGAAGGAGCTGGCAAAACAGAAGTTCTGTGAAACACAGTCGCTTTGCGACTGGTCGCTTCACGCCGACCGTATCCAGGTCAAGCCAGCCGATTTTCCATCCTGAGCGATTGCGGCCCGATCTCAGGCGCCATCATGCCGCGGGCACGGCAAGGCGCTCGATGGTTTGGATGTGGCGGGCGAGCAAGTTGCAGGCCTGATCAACATTGCGCAGTCGCAGCGCCTGCAAAATCAAGCGGTGGTCCTGATTGGACCGGGGTCGCCAGCCGGCGTGGCGCGCTGTCGCGAAGACCAGCCGCGAATTTGCCAATTGCAATCCGTCGAGAATGGCGAGCAGTCGCGGCATGTCGCAGGACGCCACCAGGGCGTGATGAAAGTCGCGGTTGGCGGCCTCGAATTCCTGAAGCGTCTCGGCGTTGTCGCCTTCAATCAGTGCCAATTCGATCCTGGCCAGATGAGCCGATGTCAGCCGCGGCGCGGCATTCCGCAACGCGACGACTTCCAGCGCGGCGCGCATCTCGGCGATTTCCTTCACCGAATTTGCATCGAGCGGCGCCACCCGCACGCCTCGGCGCGGCACGCCGACGACGAGGTGTTGGGCCTCCAGCTGCCGAAAGGCCTCGCGCACCGGGACGTGGCTTGAATTGAATTCCCGCGCGACATGGTCCTGCCGAAGGGGCGCGTCGGGCTGCAACGCGCCGCTGATAATCCGCTCCCCGATGGACTCGGCGATGCGCGTCGCCATGGTCGAGCTTTCGTCGCTACTATTCATAGATTATCTATCATAAAAATCGGTGCGGTTGCACCTCGTGTCGGATAGCATCAGATTCGTCGCGTATTTTATAGATAATATGTGACTTTATCTATTGAGTATAGGAGGCTGACGCAATGGTTCAAGCTGAGGAGATGAAGCGGAACGGCAGCCACGCGATCGAACCTGTCAGGCACGATTGGGACCGCGCGGAGGCCGAAGCCCTCTATGTCCTGCCTTTCGCGGACCTGATGTTTCGCGCGCAGGGCATCCATCGCAGTCATTTCGATCCGAACCATGTCGAGACCGCGAGCCTGCTCAGCATCAAGACCGGCGGCTGTCCCGAGGACTGCGGCTACTGCTCGCAGAGCGCGCATTACGACACCGGCCTGAAGGCGACGAAGCTGATGGCGCAGGATGACGTGGTCGCCACCGCGCGGCGTGCCCGCGACGCCGGCGCAGGCCGCTTCTGCATGGCGGCCGCATGGCGCAATCCGAAAGACCGTGATCTCGACGAGGTCTGCGGCATGGTGAGCGCGGTCAAGGATCTTGGCATGGAAACCTGCGCGACACTCGGCATGCTGTCGCCGGCGCAAGCCACGCGGCTGCGTGAGGCCGGGCTCGATTTCTACAACCACAACCTCGACACCTCGCCCGAGTTCTACGACAAGATCATCACCACGCGTACCCTGCAGGACCGTATCGATACGCTTGCGCATGCGCGCGACGCCGGCATCAAGGTCTGCTGCGGCGGCATTGTCGGCATGG
>JAJYAH010000844.1 GCA_021779635.1 Pseudomonadota bacterium
GGCCGGCCTGGGGCTATCCGTTGGACCCTCAAGCGATGGACGATGCATTGGTGGTGACCAGAAACCTTGGCCTCACCTCGAAAAGCAAGGAGCGCGATCGTCGGCCGACGTTGGCCGAGCTCGACCTTCTGATGCATCATTTCGGCAGAATCCAAACTCATCGGCCAGGGTCAGCTCCGATGCAGAAGATCATCGTGTTCGCGATTTTTAGCACGCGGCGGCAGGAAGAAATCACGCGCCTTGCCTGGGTAGACTTCGAACGGGCCACACCACCAACCCATCCAGATGCTCGTATTCTCATTCGCGATATGAAGCATCCGGGCGACAAGCAGGGAAATGACGTATTTTGTGACTTGCCGCTCGAAGCGACCGCAGTTATCGAAACCATGCCTCGCAAAGCGAAAGAGATATTTCCCTACTCGGTAGACGCAATTGGTGCTGCGTTTACCCGGGCGTGCAAACTGCTCGGCATTGATGATCTGCACTTCCATGATTTGAGACACGACGGCATTTCGCGTCTGTTTGAAATGGGCAAAACAATACCGCAAGCCGCAAGCGTTTCAGGTCATAGGAGCTGGAGCAGCTTGAAGCGATATAGTCACCTACGTCAGACTGGCGACAAATATGCCGGTTGGAAGTGGCTCCCACTCGTAACATGCGTAAAAGCTGAAATTTAAGGCGCGTTTCGGCCATCCGTGCCGGTCGGCAACGCTGCGGGCCGACGGTAGACCAGGAATGATGAGACCGGTATTCATAGAGCGCAGATGCCAAGGCCCCACAATAACGCGATAATTGCAGGTGCGCGCGCTTGAGCCGGCTCCTCGCCCCCGCATCCTTTTCACGACCACTGCTCTGGGGGATTTCGCACCTAGCACATTTTGATAAGCCCACAGCGGCCGGTCGGCTGTAACTGCACGACGACGAGTTCGCGCCGGATATGGTATAATGGCTCATGAGCAAGCGATTCAAAGGCAAGACCTGCGTGTATTGTGGTGCGGCGCCGTCGACGACGACTGGCGATCATGTCTTCGCGCGCGAGTTTTTCATCAACGTGCGGCGCGCGAATCTTCCGAAGGTTCCGGCTTGCGAGGCCTGCAACCATGAAAAAAGCAAGCTCGAGCATTATCTGACCGCGGTGCTGCCGTTCGGTGGCCGGCATACCGATTCTGCTCAAAATCTTTCGACCCTGGTTGAGCCTCGCCTTGCCAAGAATGCCAAGCTCCACAGCGCGCTCAGCGTCGGCCAGGGCCGTGTCTGGAGCCGTGAAGGCGGTCTGTTGGTCCCGGCGAGCACGCTGCCGATCGACGGCGACAAGATCGACCGCCTGTTCGAGTTCATTATTAAGGGTCTGCTTTGGCATCACTGGAATGTCATCCTTGACCGTGGTCGTCACGGGCTGTGGGCCGGATTCCTGACTCCCGTCGGCGTTCAGTTTCATCGCCAATTTTCGCGATGAACGCCAACGCCAGGGTCAGCGCCAATCTCGGCGAAGGGACGTTCACGTATGAAGGTCTCCAAGGCACGGATATTCCGGAAATGAGCGTTTGGCTGGATATCTCGGTAATTCGCTAGCAAGAAGATTCGCGATGCTGTCGATACGCAGCAGAGCTTCATCCAGGCTATCGAGGTGCAGAACGAGATGCGAGGTGCTCTTGGTCCATGCGATGAACTCCGGGGTTCCGAACACGTGCTGATGGAGCAGCGTGTCACTGGAAAAGGCGCGCAGATCGACATGAATCGAAACGGTTTCATCGGCGATTGATTCGGCAGATACCCGCGTGGCCTCGGCCTCGAGCGTGGCCGACTTACCGATGCCGGGTTCGCCGAGAAGGACAAGAGCACGATACCGGCCGAGTTCGGTCAGCATTGCGGGCGTGTTCGGATGAGCGCGTCGAAGCGGGCTCGTGGGATCTACCAGGAAGCCCCCGTCAGACAGGTCGACAATTCCGTCGCGCGAGATCCAGAAGCGCTCCCAACTGTAGACCAGTTTTGTCGGCGCCGTGGCTGAGTTGCTTGGCGAACGGCCTTCATTCTTCGATGTCTGTTTCATATGCCGTCGTAGCCAATCGGTCGGTCAGATTGCGTGACATCACAGCACGACTGCTTTGTCCGGCCGCCGAAGCAGTCGCGACATCGAAGTTGGCTCGACGCTTTTCGCAGGTTGTCCGACGCTATCGCCAGCGGTGCGCTTCGGGCTTGCCGCAAGCGACATTAGCACAGGCGTTTGCCAGAGGCCCTTGACTATGTTCTCTTTTTGTTCTATTAACATTGGTTGCTTGGCCAAGCGCTTTGCATACGGTGGACCGGCGCAGCAGCCCGAGTCGTAGCCGTGTCCAAGGATCTTACGCCAGACAGAGCGCTCATCTTCAGGATCGTCCACCGGGATAACGTCTCATGGATTCTGGACCATGGGCTGCACTGCAAGAAATCGAAAGTGTTGGATCCCAATTATGTGGAAATTGGAAACCTCGATCTGATCAGCAAGCGCGATACCCACCCGGTAGGGCCAGCGCCCTCTGGCACCCTCGGCGACTACATACCTTTCTATTTCACCCCTTTTTCTCCGATGATGTACAATATCAAGACAGGATGGGGTGGGATTCGTAAGCGGGGCAACGATGAGATCGTGATTGTCGTCTCGTCGCTTCGGTTGCTGCAAGAAAAGGGTGTCCCGTTCCTGTTCACGGACCGGCATGCCTATCTTGTCGCAGCGCAGTTCTACTCCGATCTAGCGCGATTAGATCAGATCGACTGGGACATGTTGCAACGACGGGATTTTCGCAATGATCCCGACGATCCGTCGAAAAAGGAACGTTACCAAGCGGAAGCTCTTGTTCATAAGCATCTTCCGATCGACGCGTTGTCAGGATTTGTTTGCTACAACGACGACGTATCCAAGAGCCTCACCGACGCGTTGGCCGAACGCAAGCAGACCATCAAAGTGGTCAAAAAGCCTGATTGGTATTTCTGATGATCGAATTCACGCACGGCAATCTTCTCGAGGCCAAGGCCGAGGCGTTGGTCAACACTGTCAACACTGTCGGCGTGATGGGAAAGGGCGTTGCCTTGATGTTCAAGGACGCGTTCCCGGAAAACTTCAAGGCGTACGAAAACATCACCAGCGGCACGAGCAGCTTGATCCACTCGCCGTTGGCGGCAGCTTCTGTCGCGGTCGCGGCGATCTGTGCCTTGACGCTCACCAGTTCCTTCTTGAGAGCGGGCTCTTTTGTCTTCCGCTCCTCTTCGGTCAAGATCGCCAATGCCTTCGCTGTGGTTGCCTCATGATTCTTCATCGTGGCGAGCTTCACCTTCTCGACGCTCA
>JAJYAH010000845.1 GCA_021779635.1 Pseudomonadota bacterium
ATCGATAAGAGTGAGTTCGAGGAGCGGCGCCGCATTCTCGGCGACTGATCTTCTCCAACCTGAACCACGGAAGGTACCGATGAAGATTTTGTTCATCCTGAACGACCCACCCTATGGGACCGAGCGCTGCTACAACGGACTGCGACTTGCGAATGCGCTGGTGAAGAAAGACCCTGCGGCGGAGGTCACCGTATTCCTGATGGCCGACGCCGTCTCCTGCGGCAGGAAGGGGCAAAAGACGCCTGACGGCTACTACAACCTCGAACGCATGCTGAAGCGCTTCGCTACAGGGGCCCACAGGCTACTGCTCTGCGGCACCTGCATGGATGCGCGCGGCCTGACTGAGAGCGATCTCGTCGAAGGAAGCCACCGCAGCTCGATGGACGAACTGGCAGAGGCGACGGCGGCTGCCGACAAGGTCATCGTCTTTTGATTCTTGAGGCGTCGGTATAACGCCATGGCGAGTGCAGGAAGCGGGGAGGCGATCTATCTCGATTACAATGCCAGCACCCCGATCGAACCGGTGGTCGCGGCGGTCGTCCAGCGATTCCTCGAGACGGACTATGGCAACCCGTCGAGCAGCCATTGGGCAACCAGGCGGGCGAAAGGCGCACTCGACAGACCCCGCGGCCAGGTAGCAGCACTTCTCGGTTGTGCCTCCGACGAAATAGTGTTCACGAGCGGCGGTAGCGATGCGAACAATCTCGCCATCAAGGGCTTGTTCTATTTGC
The DNA here is from genome assembly GCA_021779635.1 of Pseudomonadota bacterium. The sequence goes on from JAJYAH010000845.1 coordinate 732, forward strand.
GCGGTGATCGCCCCGCGCACATCGTCACGTCACAGATCGAGCATCCCGCGATCCTGGCGCCATGCCGTTTTCTTGAGCGGCTGGGCGCGACCGTGACCTACGTTCCCGTTGACGGGAGTGGCCTTATCGATCCCGACGATATCCGCAAGGCGATCACCAAGGACATTTTTCTGATCAGCATCATGCATGCCAATAACGAGGTCGGCACGACTCAGCCGGTCGCGGAAGTCGCGAAGATCGCCCGGGCGCACGGGATCCCGCTGCATACGGACGCCGCGCAATCCGTCGGAATGATTCCGACGAATGTGGACGCGCTCGCGGTTGATCTGCTCTCCGTCGCCGGCCACAAGGTCTATGCGCCAAAGGGGATCGGCGCTCTCTATATCCGTCGGGGCATCGCGATCGAGCCCTTGATCCACGGCGCCGGACATGAAGCCGGGCGGCGCGCCGGCACCGAGAGCGCATTGCTGGCGGCGGGCCTCGGCATGGCTTGCGAGGTGGCACAAGCCTGGATCGGCACGACTGCGACGCAGGGTTTGCGCGACCTGTTCTGGCATCGCCTTCGCGCCGCTTTCGGCAACCGCGTCGTCCTCGATGGCCATCCCGACCGCCGTCTGCCGAACACGCTCAACGCCTCTTTTGTCGGCCATGTCGGCGCCGAGATCCTGGCACTGATGCCGGACGTTGCCGCCTCGACCGGCTCGGCTTGCCACTCCGGTCAGATGACGTTGTCGCCCGTCCTTGAGGCCGTGGGCATCGCACCCGAGGTCGGCATCGGCGCCATCCGCTTCAGTCTCGGGCGTCGCACGACGCAGGATGAGGTCGAGAAGGTCGTCGAGCAATTGCGCCGAGTTCTCGTATGAGCAGCCCGAAGGTGCCGACGACAATCGGTCCTAACGCCTACGCATCCTGGCGCGCAACACCGCTGGGCGCTGTGACCGAGGCGCTCGAGCAGCGTCTGATCCTCGGCCTGATGGGTAGCCTCCAAGGAATCCGTCTCCTCGACGTCGGCTGCGGCGACGGCGCGCTAGTCTGCGCTGCGGCATCGCGCGGCGCGGAGGCAGCCGGTGTCGATCCCGATCCGGCGATGCTTGCCGCAGCACACGCGCGCGCCGACCGGGATGGGATCAAGGCGGCGTTTCTCGAAGGGTACATCGAGCGGCTTCCTTTCCCCGACGCTACCTTTGACGTGGTGGTCTCGATCACCGTTCTCTGCTTTGTCCCGAACGCGTCTGCCGCCGTGCGCGAGATGGCGCGTGTGCTTCGGCCGGGCGGGCGCCTCGTCCTCGGCGAGCTCGGGCGATGGAGTCTGTGGGCTTTGATTCGTCGCGTGCGCGGCTGGCTCGGCGCTGCGACCTGGAAGGCAGCTCACTTCCGCACCGGGACGGAATTGCGCGCGCTCGCCGAACAGGCGGGGTTATCCGTCACCGCGATCCGCGGCGCCGTATTTTATCCGCCGGTTGGCCTCTTTGCACGCGCATTGGCGCCAATCGAGTCTTGGCTGGGTTGCCTGACGACCGTCGGCGCGGCATTCATCGCGCTGAGCGCTGTTCCGGTTGCCGATCGCGCGAGGCGATGAGCATGCCCGGAGAATCATCCAGCCTAGCACCTTCGGGTATCCGGCTGGGGCTCAGCGAAAACTGGCAGCCACTCTTATTGCTGGTCCTTATCAATGCCTTCGTCGGCGGCATGGAGCGGTTGGAGCGGACGGCGGTTCCGCTGATCGGCTCCGAAGAGTTCAAGATCGTATCGACCACCCTTGTCATCTCTTGCATGGTCAGCATCGGCGTCGTCACCGCCACCGCCAATCTCGTCTCGGTACGCTGTGCCGACCTTTACGTTCGCAAGCCCCAAGCGCGCGGCCTTGGCGTCGGCCTCAACGAATTCGCGGGCTATTTCCCAGTCGGTCTTACGGCCTTCCTCACGGGATTCGTCGCCGAGCGCGACGGTCTCAAACCACAGCCGTTCGGTCGCGGCATAGGCTATGCCGCGCTTGGACTCCGTCGGTCAGTGCTCATCCTGCGCGGCACGCGGCATCATGCAGACCTTGCGGTGTCCCGGCATGCGTCGGCCAGCGAGGCTGTCGCCTTCTGGGGGTGTGTTTCGCCGCGTCTCGTCCGGCAACCGCCATATGCCCGCGACTTCGCCGACGGGCTTGGTCAACGATCTCAACTACGGAATGAGTTGGGAGATTTTTCGCCTATTCTTCGCGGCATTCGGGCTCAGTATCGAACTAATCGCCAGCCTAAGGCAATCTATCCTGCGATCTGGGGCGTACTGCAGACCATCACCGGCGCTTTCAGCGACCGCTGGGGCCGCAAGGGCCTGATCGTTGCCGGCATGTGGGTGCAGGCCGTCGGCTTGTTCGTGACGGCGGCCACGCGCAACTTGGGCTGGGGGTTCCTTGCGGGCGTGCTGTTGGGGCCCGGCATCGCGATGGTGAATCCGACGCTCATTGCCTCCGTGTCCGATGCGTCGCACCCTGTCTGGCGGGCGCGCTCACTGAGCGTCTACCGGTTCCGGCGCGATCTCGGCTATGCCATGGGCGTGCTTGCCGCCCGCATCATGGCCGACCATTTCGGTGCTGC
>JAJYAH010000846.1 GCA_021779635.1 Pseudomonadota bacterium
GACCTGCCGGGAACGTTCGGTCACCGTTCGATGATCGACCTCGTCGGATCCGAGATGGCGCGCGCCGCTGCCGAGCAGCTCTACAAGGAGACCGGCACCTCGCCGGAAGACGTCGATGTCTGTGAGCTGCACGACTGCTTCGCGCAGAACGAGGTCTTCACTTATGAAGCGCTTGGGTTCTGCAAGGAGGGCGAGGCGACCGCTTTCGTCGAGAAGGGTGACAACACCTATGGCGGTCAGGTGGTCACCAATCCCTCCGGCGGACTTTTGTCAAAAGGTCATCCGCTTGGTGCGACCGGCCTCGCCCAGTGCTACGAATTGACGCAGCAATTGCGCGGGGCCGCGGATCGTCGTCAGGTCGAGGGCGCACGGTTGGCTCTCCAGCATAATCTCGGGATCGGCGGCGCAGTGGTCTGCACGATGTACGAGAAGCACTGATCAGTCCCGGCGACGCAGTCCGCATGCCAAAGAAAAAGACGGTTGCTGCGTCAAGGAAGCGCTGGGACTGACAGGTATTTCTCGACGACGCGGCGGGGGGGGCAAGCGCCACGCCATCATGCGCGCGGCGGCCCGCCTGTTTCGCGAGCGCGGCTACGAGCGGACCCGGCTCACCGACATCGCGGATGCGCTCAACATCTCGAAGCCTTCGCTCTACTACTACTTGGGTGACAAGGAAGGCATTCTGATCGCGATCCAGCAATTCGGCCTCGACCAGATGCTGGACGGATTCGACCTCCTGGTTGATCGCGGCGCGACCGGCGCTGAGCTCGTGCGAATCCTCCTGACCCGCTATGGCGAGTGGACGACGACTGAATTCGGCGTCTGCGTTATCACCTCTTTCAATATCAAGATCTCACCGCGCGGGGCGAAGAGCCTGCACGCGGCCCGCCGTCTGCTCGAACGGAAGGTGAGGGCGCTGATCGAGCGGGGGATCGCCGACGGGTCGATCAGGCCCTGCACCCCCGGCGCTGGCTGCCACGGCCCTGTTCGGATGCCCGAACTGGATGGCCTCTGGTATGACCGGTCGCGCGCCAGGCACTCGGCGGCTGATATCAGCTCGCAGTTTGTCGACTATTTTCTATCCGGGCTCAACGGTCCTGGAACCGCTAAAGCGCGCGAACCAACTTTGGCCAAGGAGCGAAAGCGTCCTGCAGTCTGAAGTCCAAGCCGCACGCATGTGCGCGCATTCGGACATCATTCGGACATCTGCCCGCGATTGACAGCCGATCGCCTCGCCGTCAAACTACTCTTGGGTAGAAAACAAGATTGCGCTTGGGCGCGACGGGAGGGCGGCGTGGGGCTGCGCGATTTTTCACTCGCGGACGTCATCGCGCGCAATGCGAGTGTATTTCCGGATCGAACTGCGGTGGTTGTCGGCGACGAGCGCGTCAGCAACGCCGCTTATCGCGACCGCATCGTGCGGCTGGCCGAAGGGCTCGCGCGGGCTGGTATTGGTGCCGGCGACCGCGTGGCGATTCTGTCTCACAACAATCTCGAATTCGTTGACGTCTACGGTGCCATAGCCTGGCTCGGCGCTATTCTGGTTCCGATCAACTGGCGGCTGAGCGGCGAGGAAATCGCCTACATTGTATCAGACGTGGCGCCCAAGGCTGTGATCGCCGACCAGGCGCACCAGGAGGCGCTCACCGCCGCCTGTTCCAAGGTCGAGAGCGTTCAGCTGCAGATCGGCATCGGCGGCGCGGTTGCGCCGTTCCGGCCGATCGAGGAGATCGCCGGCGATGGAGGAACCGTGCCGCCCGCGGCCGCGGCAGGCGCGCCATTCGTCATGTTTCACACCGCCGCGGTCAGCGGCCGCCCGCGCGGGGCGCTGCTGACGCAGTCGGGCCTGATCGCCAGCAGCGTCCAGATGATCAGCCATTGGTCGTTGGCCGAGCGTGACGTCGCGCTGTGCGTGCTGCCGTTGTTCCATCTTGCCGGTCTGACTTTGCTGCTGGGGTGCCAGCACGCGGGCGGCACGACCGTGATATTGCCGCGGTTCGACGCCGCCGAAGCGGTGCGGGCCGTCAGGGACGAAAAGGTGACGGTGCTTTCCGAGTTTGCTCCGATCCTCGGCTCGATGCTTGAGGCGGCGAAAGAGCCGGGTGATCTCGCGAGCCTGCGCATCGTCACCGGTCTCGATACGCCCGAGACGATTGCGCGTTTCGAAAAGGCCTGTCCGGAGGCGCACTTCTGGGTGGCGTTCGGCCAGTCGGAGACCTCTGGTCTGGTCACGGCCGCGCCGTTCCGCGACCGTCCGGGATCGACCGGGAGGCCGATGTTTCTGTCGCAGGTGGCCGTCGTCGACGATCTCGACCGGCCGCTGCCGGTCGGTCAGACCGGCGAGATCGTCGTGCGCGGTCCCGGCGTGTTCGAAGGCTACTGGAACTGTCCCGAGGACACCAAGGCAACGTTCCGCAACGGTTGGCATCACACCGGAGACAACGGCGCCTTCGACGCCGACGGCTACCTCTTCTACAAAGGGCGCTCGCCGGCCAAGGAGCTGATCAAGCCCGGTGGCGAGAACGTCTATCCGGCCGAAGTGGAGTCGGGACTGCTTGGCCATCCGGCCCTGCTCGAAGCGGTCGTTTTCGGCGTGCCAGATGCGGAATGGGGCGAGGCGGTGAAGGCCGTCTGCGTGTTGAAGCCCGGAGCATCGGTGACGCCGAAGGAAATCGTGGAGTTCGTCGGGGGCCGCATCGCGCGCTACAAGCGGCCGAAGTATCTCCTGTTGACGGAGAGCCTGCCGAAAACCGCGGCTGGGACCATTGATCGCGCCCGCGTGAAAGACACCTTCCGCGATGGCTGAGCCTGCGGCGACTAACGTCGTTTCAGCACCTTCGATCATGCGTGCCGAGGGCGTTACGTTGCGGTTTGGCGGCGTCACGGCCCTTTCCAACGTTTCGCTTGAAATCCGACCCAGCGAGATACTGGCTGTGATCGGCCCCAACGGGGCCGGCAAGAGCTGCACGCTCAATTGCTTCAACGGCTTCAACCGGCCGCAGCAGGGCCGTTTCTTCTTCCAGGGCTCCGAGACCACGGGGCTTGCGCCGCACCGGATCGCGCAGCTCGGCGTGGGGCGGACCTTCCAGGGCCTGCAGTTGTTCTCGGGACTCAGCGTCATCGACAATTTGATGACCGGTCGCCACATGCACATGCGCACCGGCGCAGTCGAGGGATTCTTCTACTGGCCGTTTGCGCACCGCGAGGAGATCGCGCATCGTCGCAATGTCGAAGAGATCATCGACTTCCTCGAAATCAAGCAGATCAGGCATCGTCTGGTGGGCTCGCTGAGCTACGGCTTGCGCAAGCGCGTCGA
>JAJYAH010000847.1 GCA_021779635.1 Pseudomonadota bacterium
CTCAGTCGTGTCCCCATCGTTCGGCCTGACGCGCCCAATGCATCCTCGATTTGGCATGTCTAACCGAAGGCCGTCGTCGCTTCGCGTCGCCTCGATCTCAAGACCGCAACGGCCGTGCTCAGCTTTCTTCCCCTGGTCGCTGCGCGCCCATTCCTCGCGATACAAGAAAGCCTCGCCCTGGCCGCCCTCTACTGCGTGGCGGCCCTGCGGGTGCGGTCCGATCACCTCCGGTCAACGACAGCCATCGAGGTCGCGATGGTCGCGGCCCGAGAAACGAAAGAGGACACGAACATGGCTACCATCGGCAACTTCACCGTGAACGGCAACGGCTTCGTGGGTACCGTCAAGACCCTCGCCCTCGGCACCGTGAAGGCGAAGATCGTTCCGGCTGAGCGCACTTCGGACAAGTCCCCCGACTTCCGAATCCTCGCGGGCGCCAACATCGAGTTTGGCGCCGTGTGGAAGAAGAAGTCCCAGGATACGGGCCGCGAGTATCACTCGGTCAAGCTGGACGACCCGAGCTTCCCGGCTCCGATCTACGCGACGCTGGTCGAGGTCGAAGGCGAGGAAGGCCATTCGCTCATCTGGTCTCGTCCGAACCGCGACTAAGCGGTCGCGCAAGGAGGCCCCGCCACGAGGCGGGGCCTTCGCGCGTGAGCGGAAAGGAGAACGATCATGTGCAACGTCTTGAACGCGCGGAAAGTCGGCAAGCGCTCGAGCGCGACGCAGCTCTACACCGGCCGCCCGAGCAAATGGGGCAACCCGTTCGTCATCGGACGCGCTCGCGCGCCGACGTCATCGCGAAATATCGCGCGTGGCTCGTCACGCAGCCCGAGCGGATGAAAGCGCTCGACGAACTGCGCGGACGCGATCTCGTTTGCTGGTGCGCGCCGCTCGCGCGCCACGGTGATCTGTTGCTGAGGCTCGCGAACGGCTCGCGCGAAGATATGATCGCATGGTGGCGAGCGCGAGCACCGCGCGTTATGCTCCCATCATGCCGCCGGACCCGCAAAGTCAACGGCTTCGCCGTTCCCCTCCACGGACGCTTGCAGACGTCCGCTCCGGTGACTGTGCGGGAACCCCCGGCGTCACTGGGAGCGATACCGCTTGTGGTGAGCGGCAGCAGCCAGGAGCCTGAAGATGCAGATCTCGACGTCCAACAATCCGGTTTTCGTCTTCGGATCCAACCTCGCGGGGCGTCATGGCAAGGGCGCCGCACTATGGGCGCGGCTGCACCGTGGCGCAATCTACGGGCGGGGCGTCGGCCCGCAGGGAAACGCCTACGCCATTCCGACCAAGGACCGCCAGCTACGCGTCCTTCCGCTGCAGGTGATCCGCGCCCACGTCGGCGAATTCCTCGACTACGCACGGCGACAGCCGAACATCAGCTTCGAGCTAACGCCGATCGGCTGCGGGTTGGCTGGATACAGGCCCGAACAGATCGCCCCGATGTTCTCGGACGCGCCGCCGAATGTAATCCTGCCTGACGCTTTCGACACGGTCCTCGCCGCGGGATCGCCTGAGAGCTGACTGCTTTCAGCGCGGCGTCGACGGCTTGACGTGTCAGGACAAGTACCGGAACTCGGGAGCAGCTTCCTTTGCGCGAATCTCGGCATCGTGCCCGAACTCGAACCCGGCCGGATTCCGAAGGCGCGGTATCCGCGACATTGGGATCGAGTGAGGGCTCTTGCATGGGCAACCTTGCATCTTTCGGTTGAAGCATCTGGATCGTCGGATTTGGCGATCTAATGTTGTGTGCGATCGTCGAAATGCAACACGCGGGTGTCGGGTGCGCACCACTCGCTCTTTCAGATTTTCGTGGAGGGCGCGTCCGCCATGCGGACCAGGCTCTATGAGCTGCCCTCACCGAGCCTAGCAGATCCCGAAAGCGGGATGCCGGGTCTCGGCTTCGGTAACGATCCTTCGCGCAAGGGATAAGGAACGCCTCGCCGGGGGCACTCGGGAAAGGGTCCCGCCGTTCCGGCGTCGCTATCACTGCCCCTGTCCCGGGTGCCCTTTTAACCGGTCTCGGCGCCCGCGGGTTCACTCCGCTGCGCTTCGTCTGACACGCTATTTCAGTTGGCGATGATCCTGACGGACATCGCGTAGGCGGGGCCTGCGGCTCCCAGGCCGTCGAGGCCATCGCAGGCGACGCGTGGCGTATCCCCGATCTTCCGAAGCCGAAAGCCTCCGTGCCGCCGTTCATGTCGACGAACGGATCGCCGACGCCGCGCGGCGCCAGCTCGACTTTCCTGTTGCTTTTTTCTCTTCGTGGCATCGCGGAGCCTCTGGTAATTGTCATGCAACTGCATTACAATCAGGGCCAATCAAGGAGGTCATCATGGCTTCAAATGCCCTCGTCCAAACCCGCATCGACACAGACGTGAAGGAAAAGGCTACCGCGGTGCTGGAAAATATGGGTCTCACGGTGTCCGACGCCGTGCGGATTCTGCTGACGCGCACAGCCAACGAAGGAATGCTTCCGCTTGAGCTCGTGAGCAACAGCCAGGCTTACGACAGCTGGTTCCGCGAAAAGGTGCGTCAGGCCATGGCGGATACCCGCCCCGATCTCGATGATTCCGAGGTCGAAGCGCATTTCGCGCAGAGGCGTTCCGCTGCGCTTCGCAAGGCTGCGGAGCGCAAACGTTGAAGCTCGTCTGGTCGCGCTTCGCGTTGTCCGATCGCGACGACATTTTCAGCTACATCGAAGCCGAAAACCCCCGTGCCGCCGTTCATGTCGACGAACAGATCGCCGACGCCGCGCGGCGCCTGCTCGACTTTCCTGAGAGCGGTCGGCCCGGACGCATCGCTGGCACGCGGGAGCTTGTCATCCCGCGCACGCCCTATGTCGCGGCCTACCTGGTAGACGGCGATGCCGTTCGCATCCTGCGCGTGCTTCACGGCGCGCAGATCTGGCCCGACGAATTCACGAAGGACGATTGAGGCCCGCTTCAGGCATGGCTCCACCCGGTGGCAGAGCGTGGGGTTTAGCGGCATTGCGGTCGTGCGGACCAAACTGGATCCGTTCAGCTGCGGTCCTCACCCCGACCAGCGTCGGCAGAAATAGGGCCTCACGGAAACCGGATGTTTGTTCGCATGCCTTGTTTGGGTGTTCGTATTCAGCTCCCCATGTGCTGCCGGTGATCGGCACGTGGCGCAGCGTCAGTTCAGGCTCGGCACCACCTTTCAGTACCGGCCCCTGGACATCTGATCTGGGTGCACCGCCGGATCGCAGCGTCACCTCGACGTGCGCGGGCGCCGTCCGCCATTGTGTCCCCTAATCGTTTCTCTCGGCTCGCCCACAACG
>JAJYAH010000094.1 GCA_021779635.1 Pseudomonadota bacterium
GCAATCCGCCATTCTCGGCATGCACAAGATCCAGGACCGCCCGATGGCGATCGGCGGCAAGGTCGAGATCCGCCCGATGATGTATCTGGCACTGTCCTACGATCACCGCGTCATCGACGGCAAGGAAGCGGTGACGTTCCTGGTGCGGGTCAAGGAGAGCCTGGAAGATCCGGCGCGGCTGGTGCTGGATCTGTAACGCGTCCCGCACCTTGATGTCTTGAGGGGAATGATGTCGCCGTTGCCGAGTGAAATCGTGATGCTCGGATTGGGGGCTGCCCCGGTGCTGGTGCAGATGTTCCTGCAATCGATTTCCTCGGCGGTAGAGATGGGCGCCAGCTGTGGGGAAAAATCTTGACCGACAAAGTAGCCATCATCACCGGCGGTAGTCGTGGCATCGGCCGTGCCGCCGCGATCGCGGTCGCGGCACGCGGATTTCGCGTCGTTGTCGGCTATGTCAGCAACAAGGCCGCGGCCGATGAAGTCGTCGCGCGGATCGGCGCCAGCAACGGCAAAGCCATCGCGGTCAAATGTGATGTCGGCAGCGAAACGGACATTCTCGCGCTCTTCAAGGCCGCCGACGATTTCGGGACGCTTGGTGCGCTGGTCAACAATGCGGGGATCGTCGGACCGACGGCGCGGGTCGAGGATATGTCGGCCGAGCGCATCGCGCGGATGATGGCCGTCAACGTCACCGGCAGCATGCTTTGCGCGCGTGAAGCGGTGAAGCGGATGTCGACGCGCCACGGCGGCAAGGGCGGCGTCATCGTCAATATTTCGTCGGTCGCGGCAAGGCTTGGTTCGGCCAATACCTATGTCGATTACGCAGCCTCCAAGGGCGCCGTCGATTCATTCACCGTCGGCCTCGGCCACGAAGTCGCCGGTGAGGGCATTCGCGTCGCGGCGATTCGGCCCGGACTGATCGATACGGAAATTCACGCCAGCGGCGGCGAGCCCGATCGCGCCCACCGGCTCAGTCACATGGTGCCGATGAAGCGCGTCGGCACCGCCGAGGAAATCGCCAACGCCATCGTCTGGCTGATATCGGACGATGCCTCCTACGTCACCGGCACCATCCTCGATGTATCGGGCGGGCGTTAACACCTGTCACACTGCTCAGCTACAGGACTTCAATCATGGCCACTTACGATCTTGTTGTCATCGGCACCGGTCCTGGCGGATATGTCTGCGCGATCCGCGCGGCGCAACTCGGCATGAAGGTCGCCGTGGTCGAGAAGAACGCGACGCTCGGCGGCACCTGCCTCAACGTCGGATGCATGCCCTCGAAGGCGTTGCTGTATGCCTCCGAGATGTTCGAGGAGGCTGGACATTCATTCGCAAAGATGGGCGTCAGCGTCGCCGCGCCGAAGCTCGATCTTCCCTCGATGATGAATTTCAAGCAGCAGGGCATCGACGGCAACGTCAAGGGCGTCGAATTCCTGATGAAGAAAAACAAGATCGACGTCATCAGCGGCAAGGCAAAGATACTCGGCGCCGGCAAGGTCGAGGTCACGGGCAGCGACGGCAGGACCCAGACCGTGGAGACGAAGAACATCGTCATTGCGACCGGTTCCGATATCGCGCGGCTGAAGGGTATCGAGATCGACGAAAAGCGCATCGTGTCCTCGACCGGGGCGCTCTCGCTCGACAAGGTGCCGGGGAAGTTATTGATCGTCGGCGCCGGCGTGATCGGGCTCGAGCTCGGCTCGGTGTGGCACCGGCTCGGGGCGCAGGTTACCGTGGTGGAATTTCTCGATCGCATCCTGCCGGGCATGGACGGCGAGGTGGCCAAGCAATTCCAGCGCATTCTCGAGAAGCAGGGCTTTGCGTTCAAGCTCGGCGCCAAGGTCACCGGCATCGACACGTCGGGCAAAATGCTCGTCGCTCAGGTCGAGCCGGCCTCCGGCGGCAAAGCGGAGACGCTGGAAGCCGATGTGGTGCTGGTCTGTATCGGCCGTGTCCCCTATACCGAGGGTCTCGGCCTGAAGGAAGCAGGTGTCGCGCTCGACAATCGCGGCCGGGTGCAGATCGACGCGCATTTTGCGACCAGCGTGAAGGGCGTCTATGCGATCGGCGACGTCGTCGCGGGCCCGATGCTCGCCCACAAGGCGGAGGATGAAGGCGTCGCCTGCGCGGAAATTCTCGCCGGCCAGGCCGGCCATGTGAATTACGATGTGATACCCGGTGTTGTGTATACCACGCCGGAAGTGTCGTCGGTCGGCAAGACCGAGGAAGAACTGAAGCTCGCCGGCATCGCCTACACCATCGGCAAATTCCCGTTCACGGCCAACGGCCGCTCCAAGGTCAACCAGACCACGGAAGGGTTCGTGAAAGTTCTCGCAGATGCGAAGACCGATCGCGTGCTCGGCGTGCACATCGTCGGCCGCGAAGCCGGCGAAATGATCCACGAAGCGGCAGTTCTGATGGAATTTGGCGGTTCTGCGGAAGATCTCGCGCGCACCTGCCATGCGCATCCGACGCGCTCGGAAGCCATCAAGGAAGCCGCGCTTGCAGTCGGCAAGCGAGCGATCCATATGTGATCCACGCTGCGGCGCAGGCCGGGGCCGGGATGACATCGATGATGCGCCGCCTTCTTCAACCGGTCTGGGTTCTGCTTGCGATCATTTTCCTGATAGAGGCCTGGCTGTGGGATCACCTCGAGCCGATCGTGGCCTGGGTGGTGGCGCGGATTCCACTGCGCGCCTTCAAGCAATGGCTCGCCGATCGCGTCGACACATTGTCGCCGGCGATGACGCTGATCGTCTTCGTCGTACCGGTGATCCCGCTGTTTCCACTGAAGCTGGTCGGCCTCTGGCTGCTCGCCCATGAACATTGGATCAGCGCCATTCTCACCATCATCTTCGCAAAATTCCTCGGTGTCGGCGTCGCGGCTTTCGTGTTCGACGTGACACGGCCGAAATTGCTGGAAATGGAGTGGTTTGAAAAGCTCTACGAGTCTATCATCGCATTAAGGGCCAAAGCCCGGGCCCTGGTCGCGCCGATCATGTTGCAGCTCAAAGAGGCTCTCGGCGGCGGCGATGGCTGGTCATCGCGGATGTTGCGGCTGATCCAGCGCTTCCGCAAGCGCGTGCGCGAAGCGCGTTAGCTTCCGCCTTTTCGCGATGGAGAAGATTGTGGCGCGGTTGGCTCGCATTCGAACCCCGGCGCTGGACGTCGCCTATGAGCAGAGCGGTCCTGCCGGCGGGCTACCGGTTCTGCTGCTGCATGGTTTCCCCTATGACGTCAGATCGTTCGACGGCGTCGTAGCACTCGTCAACGCGGCGGGCTTCCGCACCGTCGTTCCCGGGCTGCGCGGCTATGGTGGCACCCGCTTCCTGTCGGCGGACACATTGCGGTCCGGTGAACAGGCAGCGCTTGGTCAGGATCTGCTGGAGTTGCTGGATGCGCTTCGCATTCAGAAGGCGGTGCTGGCCGGATATGATTGGGGCGGCCGCGCCGCCTGCGTGGTTTCGGCGCTATGGCCGGAACGGGTGGCAGGCCTCGTGAGCTGCACGGGCTACAACATTCAGGACATCGCGAATTCGCGCAGGCCGGCCGATCCGGCGCAGGAGGCGCGGCTCTGGTACCAGTATTATTTTCATACCGAACGCGGCCGCAACGGTCTGATCGAAAAGCGCCGCGAGATATCCCGGCTGCTGTGGAAGATGTGGTCGCCGACCTGGGCGTTCGACGAGGCGACGTTCGAGCGGACGGCGCGGTCATTCGACAACGAGGATTTTGTCGATGTCGTTATTCATTCGTACCGGCACCGGACCGGCGCCGTCGCCGGCGACCCGCGCTACGCGCCGGTCGAAGCGCGGTTGGCCACGCAGCCCGACATCGATGTTCCGGCCATCAATCTGCATGGCGCGGCGGACGGTGTGACGCCGGTCGGGAGCTCGGAATCCCACGGCAAACATTTTACCGCGGCATATCAGCGCCGCGTTCTGGCGAATGTCGGCCACAACGTGCCGCAGGAGGCGCCGCAGGCCTTTGCCGACGCGATCTTGCAGCTTTGCAAGGATGCGTCGGCTTGAGCCCGCGTGATTCCGAAAAGCGAAAATCGATTTTCGAGCGCGTTGCTCTAATCTGGCCTTAGGGCAGATGCAGCAGATGCGGAACGAAGATGCCGAGCCCGGTAATGGCGATGCCCGCCAATGTCAGGATCCCCGATATCCAGGCCAGCGCCATGATGCCGGTGATGATGGTTCCTGACGCCAGCACGATGCCGATCTGAAACGCCGCCGAGGCAAGCTCGAAGTGGTGATACTTCGCCTCCGCAAGGTCGCGCTCTTCCTCGGCGTGCTTGGCGCGTTCGGCCAATTGCTCGGTGCCTTCGCCGGTTTCGGGCTCGGAGCGGTAGCGCGCCGCGGTCTTCTGCCACTCGTCGATCTGCTTTTGCGCCGCAGCTTTGGCGGCATCGTCGCTGGCGGCGCCGAGGCCTAGTTTGGACTGTTCCGATGCGGTCTGGACCACGGTGCGGCGGATGCTCTTGGCCTGAAAGAACGCCCACAGGTTCGACGATTCGACATTCTTGCTGATCGATTCGGTCTGGGCGCCCTTGCCCAAGGTTTCCGACAGCGCCAGGCACAGGGCGATGACCGCAATCAAAAGCGCGATCTTCCTGTTCTCGCTGGAGGCTTCCTTGGCCTGCTCGGCCTGCTCCATGCTCTCATGTGCGCTCACAGTGATTCCCCTCCCTGTTCAATAGATCCACGATTGCCGAACAACACCGCCTGCGCAAGAGGCAAGCGGATGTAGCGGCAGTCTGTCAGGGTCCAAAGCAGCGCGATCTTGGAGCCGTTCCGTTCCGATCGAATCGGAACGGAATCTCTATTTCTTTATTTGACGCATTTTCTTCGCGCGAACCGGTATCCACCCCGGATCAAGTCCGGGGCAGGCTTTCGCCGGAAAACGCTCTAAGCGCGGGGATGCGCGGCGCGGTACACTTCGAACAGCCGTTCGGTGTCGATCCCGGTATAGATCTGCGTGGTGGAGAGCGACGCGTGGCCGAGCAATTCCTGGATCGCGCGCAGGTCGCCCCCGCGGGTCAGAAGGTGGGTGGCAAAGGAATGCCGCAGCGCATGCGGCGTCGCGCTGTCGGGCAGGCCCAGCGCGCCGCGCAGCCGTTCCATGGTGAGTTGAATGATTCGGGCCTTCAGCGGCCCGCCCCGGGCGCCGACGAAGATCGGCCCTTCCGGCGGCAACGGATGCGGACACATCGCCACATAATCCTGGACCAGCGCCAGCACGTTCTGCAACACCGGCACCATGCGGGTCTTGTTGCCCTTGCCGGTCACCACCAGAACGTCGCCGGCGCCGGGTGCCGGTACATCGCGGCGCTTCAGCCCGAGCGCCTCGGAGATGCGCAGGCCCGATCCGTACAACAGCGCCATCACCGCGGCGTCGCGCGCCCAGATCCAGGGATCGCGGGATTCGCCGGCGCGCTCGTCGGCGTCGGTGAAACGCTTGGCCGCCGCCATCTGGATCGGCTTCGGCAAGCTCTTGCCGACCTTGGGGGCGCGGATCGCCGACAGCGCGCCGACCTTGCCCTTGCCTTCCCGTTCGAGGAAGCGCCCGAACGAACGCAACCCTGCCAGCGCCCGCATCAGCGAGCGCCCGCCGATATCGTCGGCGCGCCGCATCGCCATGAAGGCCCTGACATCGCTCGCCTCAAGGGCTGCGAACCGGGCAAGCGTTACCCGCGCGCCCCAGTGCTCGCAGAGAAAGACCAGACATTGCCTGAGGTCGCGGGCATAGGCCTCCGATGTCTTCGGCGACAGCCGTCGTTCGGCGCGCAGATGCGACAGCCAACGCGTCATCTGCAGCGCGATGTCGTCGGCGGCGCAGTCAAGTTCTACTGGTTGAATGGCGGCAGCCCGATTGGCCATGGGATTCTCGAAGCGAGGCTTTCGAATAGCCGATACTATCACACCCCGTTCGTTTACCTTTGGTGAAGCGCTCCGATCGGTTCGGATATTCGCGCCACCGCCAGTTCCCTTGCTGGCCACCTTCGGCCGATGACCTTAAATGGGTTGAAACCCTTTCGAGTTGATTCGCATGGACCATTCCACGCGTGCCGGCATGTCCTCTGCATCATCGACACGCGTCGTCGATGTGCTGGTGCCGGTCGCGCTCAATCAGGCCTATTCCTACCGGGTGCCGCGCGGCATGGAGCTCAAGCCGGGCGATGTGGTGTGCGTGCCGCTCGGCCCCCGCGAAGTGGTCGCGGTGGTATGGGCGGAGAATGCCAATCCCGATCCGCGCCTGCACAATCGCCTCAAGGACGTCGGCGAAAAGCTCGATGTGCCGCCACTGAAGGCGGAACTGCGCGCGCTCGTCGACTGGGTCGCCAACTACACGCTGTCGGCGCGCGGCATGGTGCTGCGCATGACCCTGCGGATGGGCGATCATCTCGGCCCGGAGCGGATGCGGATGGGCGTGCGCCTGATCGGCGAGCCGCCGCGGCGCATGACCCCGGCGCGGCGGCGGCTGATCGAAATCCTGTCCGACGGTCTGCTGCACGGCAAGTCCGAAGCCGCCAAGGAAGCCGGCGTCAGCGCCGGCGTGATCGATGGCCTCGTCGATGAAGGCACGCTGACATCAGAACCGATGCCGCGCGCGCTGCCGCCGCCGGCGCCCGATCCGTCGTTCGCCGAGCCCGACTTTTCACGTCAGCAGCGCACCGCGGTGGACGCGATGCGGGCGCTGGCGGCGAACGGCAGTTTTCATGTCGCGCTGCTCGATGGCGTGACCGGTTCGGGCAAGACCGAAGTCTATTTCGAAGCCGTTGCCGAAGTCATCCGCCGCGGCAAGCAGTCGCTGATCCTGATGCCGGAGATCGCGCTGACCGGACAGTTCCTCGACCGTTTTGCGCGGCGTTTCGGCGTGCGGCCGCTGGAGTGGCATTCCGAACTGACCCCGCGCACCAGGCAACGCAACTGGGCCGCGATCGCGGCGGGCGAAGCGCCTGTCGTGGTGGGCGCGCGTTCCGCGTTGTTTCTGCCCTATGCGAATCTCGGCTTGATCGTCGTCGATGAAGAGCACGACCAGGCCTACAAGCAGGACGAAGGCGCACATTATCATGCCCGCGACATGGCGGTGGTGCGCGCGCATATCGCGAAAATTCCCATCGTGCTGGCGTCGGCGACACCGTCGGTCGAGTCGGAGGTCAATGCGCGCAAGGGCCGCTATCAGCGCGTGGCGCTGCCGTCACGGTTCGGCGGCCAGCATATGCCGCATATCGAGGCGATCGATCTACGGCGCGAAGCGCCGGTGCGCGGCCGCTTCATCTCGCCACGGCTGGCGGAACAGATTCAGATCGCCGTTGAACGGCGCGAGCAGGCACTGTTGTTTCTCAATCGCCGCGGCTACGCGCCGCTGACCCTGTGCCGCGCCTGCGGGCATCGCTTTGCCTGCGCGATCTGCGATGCGTGGCTGGTGGATCACCGCTTTCGCCAGCGTCTGGTTTGCCACCATTGCGGCTTCTCGATGCCGCGTCCGCCGGTCTGTCCGCATTGCGCGGCCGAGGAATCGCTGGTGGCGGTCGGTCCGGGCGTCGAACGCCTGCAGGAAGAAGCCGCCAAGCTGTTTCCGGACGCGCGCACCATGGTGCTGTCGAGCGATTTGATCACCTCGATCGAGACCATGCGCACCGAATTGAACGAGATCGCGGAAGGGCGGGTCGACATCATCATCGGCACCCAATTGGTGGCGAAAGGCCATCATTTTCCGCGGCTGAATCTGGTCGGCGTGGTGGATGCCGATCTCGGGCTCGGCAATGGCGATCCGCGCGCGGCCGAACGGACCTTTCAGTTGCTCAATCAGGTGATCGGGCGCGCCGGGCGCGATCAGGGCCGCGGCGTCGGCTATCTGCAGACCCATCAGCCCGAACATCCCGTGATGAAGGCACTGGTGGCGTGCGACCGCGAGGCGTTTTATGCCAGCGAGATCGAGGCGCGCGAGCGCGCCGGCTATCCGCCGTTCGGCCGGCTCGCAAGCCTGATCATTTCCGCGGGCGATCGACCCACGGCCGAGAGTTTTGCGCGCCGGCTGGCCGCGGTCGCCCCGCTCGACGAGCGGATCCAGGTGCTGGGACCCGCGGAAGCCCCGCTCGCCGTGATCAAGGGCCGCTATCGTTTCCGGCTGTTGGTGAAGGCGCTGCGATCGGTCGACCTGTCGGAATACTTGCGCGAATGGCTGGCGGCCGGCCCCAGGACCAAGGGCAATCTCAAGCTCGAGGTCGACGTCGATCCGCAAAGTTTTTTGTAGTGCAGACGACCGGGCTACCGACGAAAGAAAAAGCCTGCCGTCATTGGCGACGGCAGGCCTGTTTCGGCGTGCAGGAAGTTCTGCGGCCGTACTGGACGCAACGCTTACCGAACGAATGGCGTTCCGACGCCTGCTTTGGTTACATGACCTCGGCGACGACGCGGCCGACGCCGGAGCCGGTGATACCGACCGCGCGCGCCGCGGCGGTCGACAGGTCCAGCACGCGGCCACGGACGAACGGGCCACGGTCATTGACCGTAACGATGACGCTGCGGTCGCCGTGGGTCACCCTCAGCTTGGTGCCGAAGGGCAGTGAACGGTGGGCGCAGGTCAGCGCGTTCTGATTGAAACGTTGGCCAGAAGCGGTCCTGCTGCCGGATTCGTTGCCGTAATACGAGGCCATCCCCGAGAAGCTGCGTCCGGAGCCCGACGACGGGGCGATTGCGGCGTTGGCGTCGCGCCAGGAGCCGCCGGCGTTACTGGCGTGGTGGTGGTAATGCCGGTGGAAGTGATGGTGATAGTGATGATAGCGATGGGCCGAGGCCTCGGTGGTGGTTCCGCCGATCAGAACAGTTGCGGCGAAAAGCGCTAGTGCCGTGCGCGAACTCCCCCGCGCCGGATTTCTAGATATCTGCATAATAATTGTCCCTCAATGCAGTATTGCCACATATGTGACAAGTGGAACCCCCGCCCCGTGTTGCCCGGCTGCCGTTTGGTGTCTTAATAAGGCGTAAACGGGGCAGTAATCCGTTTTGTTTCCGGCTGAGACATCTTGTTACTGCCGACGACTAATCAACTGGTGCTCTCCTCTATTGTGCTTTAACCAAATTTTAACTTGGGTATTAGGTAAAAGTACCGACGAATATAGTTTTCGTCTGCGGCGACAAGATTCGCGCAAGTAATACGAAAGACGGAATGGTGGGGTCCGCCGATGCCGCCTCCTGCGCATAGCTCATGACGCCTATGCATCGGGGGAAGGAACGAATAGCGGCCTGGCGACCGATCGGCAGTTGCGTTCGGGACGGCGAGGCGGGTTCGCGACGGCGGTGATCGCCCGCAAGCCGCCGTCGACAACGGTTGTGACGACGGCATGCGACAAGGCATCGCCAGCCGCCGTCGTCATGTTGCACCTGCGCTCTTGCTATGTTAGCAAAGCCGCGATTTTAACGTTGCCGATACAGCTCGTACCGGTCGAAAATCGAAGTCCCGCTTGAATTCCAAGGGCTTGGATCGCTAGGCGCCGCATTGTGGCGACGGTTTTTCCCTTGCGAGTTTGACAGCTAAAAGAGCGCGCAGTGGCTGCAGAAGATCCGTCCGTTTCGGGAGTGTCCGGCCGTTATGCAACGGCCTTGTTCGAGTTGGCGCGGGATGAAAAATCCGTCGAGGCGGTGAAGGCCGATCTCGACCGGTTCGACGCCATGCTGGCTGATAGCCCCGATTTGAAACGGCTGGTTCGCAGCCCGGTCTTTTCAGCTGATTCGCAGTCAAAGGCGCTGGCGGCGGTGCTCGATAAAGCCGGTATCTCCGGTATTTCCGCGAAATTTCTCAAAGTTCTCACCGCCAATCGCCGGCTGTTCGCGGTGGCTGACGTAATTCGCGCTTTCCGCGCCTTAGTAGCCAAGTTCAAGGGCGAGGCGACCGCCGACATCACCGTTGCCGAAACGCTCAGCGACAAGAATCTCGATGCCCTGAAAACCGCTCTGAAATCGGTGACGGGCAAGGACGTAGCACTCAACGTGAATGTCGATCCCTCGATCATCGGTGGCCTTGTGGTCAAGCTGGGCAGCCGGATGGTGGATAGTTCGCTTCGCACCAAACTCAATTCGATCAAGCACGCGATGAAAGAGGCAGGCTGATGGACATCCGCGCCGCGGAAATTTCCGCGATCCTGAAGGACCAGATCAAGAATTTCGGCCAGGAGGCTGAGGTTTCCGAAGTCGGACAGGTGCTGTCCGTCGGCGACGGCATCGCCCGCGTCTACGGCCTCGACAACGTCCAGGCCGGCGAGATGGTCGAGTTCGAGAACGGTACGCGCGGCATGGCGCTGAACCTCGAAACCGACAATGTCGGCATCGTGATCTTCGGCGCCGACCGCGAGATCAAGGAAGGTCAGACCGTCAAGCGCACCCGCGCCATCGTCGATACTCCGGTGGGCAAGGGTCTGCTCGGTCGCGTCGTCGACGCGCTAGGCAATCCGATCGACGGCAAGGGCCCGATCCAGTCGTCCGAACGCAAGCGGGTCGACGTCAAGGCGCCCGGCATCATCCCGCGCAAATCGGTCAACGAGCCGATGGCGACCGGCCTCAAGGCGATCGATGCGCTGATCCCGATCGGCCGCGGCCAGCGCGAATTGATCATCGGCGATCGCCAGACCGGCAAGACCGCGATCGCGCTCGACGCCATCCTGAACCAGAAGCCGCTCAACGCGACCGGTGACGAGAAGATCAAGCTGTATTGCGTCTACGTCGCGATCGGCCAGAAGCGCTCGACGGTTGCCCAGTTCGTCAAGGTGCTGGAAGAGCAGGGCGCGCTGGAATATTCGATCATCGTCGCGGCTACCGCCTCCGATCCGGCGCCGATGCAGTACATCGCGCCGTTCACCGGCTGCACCATGGGCGAGTATTTCCGCGACAACGGCATGCACGCGGTCATCATCTATGACGATCTGTCGAAACAGGCGGTGGCCTACCGTCAGATGTCGCTGCTGCTGCGCCGTCCGCCGGGCCGCGAAGCCTATCCCGGCGACGTGTTCTATCTGCATTCGCGCCTGCTCGAGCGCGCGGCCAAGCTCAACGACGATCATGGCGCGGGGTCGTTGACGGCGTTGCCGGTCATCGAAACCCAGGCCAACGACGTGTCGGCCTATATTCCGACCAACGTTATCTCGATCACCGACGGCCAGATCTTCCTCGAGACCGATCTGTTCTTCCAGGGCATCCGGCCCGCGGTGAACGTCGGCCTTTCGGTGTCGCGCGTCGGATCGTCGGCGCAGACCAAGGCGATGAAAAAGGTCGCCGGCAAGATCAAGGGCGAACTCGCGCAATACCGCGAAATGGCGGCGTTCGCGCAGTTCGGCTCCGATCTCGATGCCTCGACGCAACGCCTGCTCAACCGCGGCTCGCGGCTCACCGAACTGCTGAAGCAGCCGCAATTCTCGCCGCTGAAGATGGAAGAGCAGGTCGTGGTGATCTATGCCGGCGTCAACGGCTATCTCGATGCGCTTCCGGTTGCCAAGGTGCGCAGCTTCGAGGATGGCCTGCTGTCGCTGCTGCGCGGCAAGAACGTCGACATCCTCAACACCATCCGCGACACCCGCGATCTCAGCGACGACACCGCCGCCAAGCTCAAGACGGTGGTCGAGGGTTACGCCAAGACTTTTGCTTAAACTCTTTACCTCTCCCGCTTGCGGGGGAGGTCGACCGGCGAAGCCGGTCGGGTGGGGGCTGTTCTTAATCCGCGCTTAGGCCCCCACCATAGCCGATGCTTCGCATCGGCGTGCTTCAATAAGGGGCCGGCGGCCGTAGGCCGCCGATGCCCTCCCCCGCAAGCGGGGAGGGGGTCGCAACCGAGGTGCTGTGAGTTAGACTGGAATGGCTTCACTTAAAGACATGCGGGTCCGCATCGCCTCGACCAAGGCGACGCAGAAGATCACCAAGGCCATGCAGATGGTTGCGGCGTCAAAATTGCGCCGGGCCCAGAATGCCGCCGAGGCGGCGCGGCCCTATGCGGAGCGAATGGATGCGGTGATTTCGAACATCGCCAATGCCGCGGCGGGCTCGCCCGGGGCGCCGGCGCTGCTCGCCGGAACCGGCAATGACAAGGTGCATCTGCTGCTGGTCTGCACCGGCGAACGCGGCCTGTCCGGCGCGTTCAATTCGTCGATCGTGCGGTTGGCCCGCGAGCGGGCGCTGGCGCTGATGAGCGAGGGTAAAGAGGTCAAGTTCTTCTGCGTCGGCCGCAAGGGATTTGAGCAGTTGCGCCGCACCTTCGAGAAGCAGATCGTCGAAAACATCGAGCTGCGCTCGGTTCGTCAGCTTGGCTTCGTCAACGCCGAGGACATCGCGAACAAGATCATCGCGCGCTTCGAGGCCGGCGAATTCGACGTCTGCACATTGTTCTATTCGCGCTTCAAGTCGGTGATCGCGCAGGTTCCGACCGCGCAGCAGATCATTCCGCTGGTGGTGGAAGCCAAGGCCGCGAATGCCGGCCCGGCGACATCCTACGAATATGAGCCGGAAGAAGACGAGATTCTGGCCGGCCTGTTGCCGCGCAATCTGGCGGTCCAGATCTTCCGCGGGTTGCTGGAAAATAACGCCTCGTTCTACGGCGCGCAGATGAGCGCCATGGACAACGCCACCCGCAACGCCGGCGACATGATTCGCAAGCAGACCCTGATCTACAACCGAACCCGTCAGGCGATGATCACCAAGGAGCTGATTGAAATCATCTCCGGCGCCGAGGCGATCTGACAGCCGCAACGGTCGTTTGAGATAGAATTCGAAGGAGAGAGTTTTCATGGCTACACCCGCCAACCAGACCGGACGCATCACGCAAGTCATCGGCGCCGTCGTTGACGTGCAGTTCGAAGGACATTTGCCGGCCATTCTGAATGCGATCGAGACCAAGAACGCCGGTAACCGGCTTGTGCTCGAAGTCGCCCAGCATCTCGGCGAATCCACGGTGCGCACCATCGCCATGGACACCACCGAGGGCCTGGTCCGTGGCCAGGAAGTGACCGACACCGGCAATCCGATCATGGTTCCGGTTGGCGCCGGCACGCTCGGCCGCATCATGAACGTGATCGGCGAGCCGGTCGATGAAGCCGGGCCGATCGCATCGGAAGGCAACCGCGCGATCCATCAGGAAGCGCCGCTCTATACCGACCAGTCGACCGAAGCTGAAATTCTCGTCACCGGCATCAAGGTGGTCGATCTGCTGGCGCCTTACGCCAAGGGCGGCAAGATCGGCCTGTTCGGCGGCGCCGGCGTCGGCAAGACCGTGCTGATTCAGGAATTGATCAACAATGTTGCCCGCGCTCACGGCGGCTACTCGGTGTTCGCCGGCGTCGGCGAGCGGACCCGCGAAGGCAACGATCTGTATCACGAGTTCATCGAATCCGGCGTCAACAAGAAGGGCGGCGGCGACGGCTCCAAATGCGCGCTGGTGTACGGCCAGATGAACGAGCCGCCGGGCGCCCGCGCCCGCGTCGGCCTCACCGGTCTCACGGTCGCCGAGCATTTCCGCGATCAGGGCCAGGACGTGCTGTTCTTCGTCGACAACATCTTCCGCTTCACGCAGGCGGGCTCTGAAGTGTCGGCGCTGCTGGGTCGTATTCCGTCGGCGGTGGGCTATCAGCCGACGCTCGCCACCGACATGGGCGCGCTGCAGGAGCGCATCACCACCACGCATAAGGGCTCGATCACCTCGGTCCAGGCGATCTACGTGCCGGCCGACGACTTGACCGACCCGGCGCCCGCGACCTCGTTCGCGCATTTGGACGCCACCACGGTGCTGAACCGCGCGATTTCTGAAAAGGGCATTTATCCCGCCGTGGATCCGCTCGACTCGACGTCGCGGATGCTGTCGGC